>JAJCYU010000339.1 GCA_029262755.1 Anaerolineae bacterium | reverse complement strand
GACCTGTAGCACCATCGGCTCCTGTCGGACCCTGTAGACCCATAGCTCCGTCAACACCATTTGTTCCATCTGCACCTGCGGTACCTGTTAAACCTATTGGGCCTATCGGACCTTGTGGACCTAGATCACCTTGTAGACCTGGTACTATTGAGTCTGCACCTGCCGGACCTGCTGGGCCTTGAGGACCTGCCGGACCAGTTAGACCTGTATCTCCTTGTGGGCCTTGTGGACCTGGAATACCATCCGCATAGAGATGTTGTACGACTCCATCTGCTCCTGCAGGGCCCTGTGCACCATCTGTACCATCAGCACCTGTTGGACCCTGAGAACCTGTAAGACCTATCGGACCCTGTGGACCGTCATTACCTATCGGACCTTGTGGACCTGTTGCTCCAGCAGCACCGTCTGAACCATTCAAACCTGCCGGACCTTGTAGACCTATCAAACCCATTGGACCTATTGGACCTTGTGGACCTGTTGCACCATCAGCACCGTCTGAACCATTCAAACCTGCCGGACCTGAATCACCTTGAGGACCTTGTACACCTGCAGCTCCATCTAAACCATTAGCACCTGCAGGACCTTGCGGACCTTCCGGACCCTGTGGGCCTTCAGTACCATCTGCTCCTGCTGTAGCAGCTGGACCTGGTTCGCCTTGTGGCCCTGTCGCACCTGCCGGACCTTGTGAGCCTGTAGCACCGTCTGCACCATCCAACCCTGGAGTACCTTGTAGACCTACTGGACCCGGATCACCCTGTAGACCCTGAGCGCCATCTGCTCCATTTGTACCTGGAATACCTTGAGGTCCTGGATCACCTATTGGACCTTGTGGACCTTCAGGGCCTTGCAAACCTTCTGAACTGGTACCTGCTGGACCTATTGGACCTGCCGGACCTGTATCACCTTGAGGACCTTGTGGACCCTGGGGACCGTCATTACCTATTGAACCTTGGAGACCTGTATCACCTTGAGGACCTGTTGCTCCATCAGCACCATCTGTACCATTTACACCTGCCGGACCTGTATCACCTTGAGGACCTTGTACACCTGCAGCTCCATCTAAACCATTAGCACCTGCAGGACCTTGCGGACCTTCCGGACCCTGTGGACCTTCAGCACCATCTGCTCCTGCTGTAGCAGCTAGGCCTGGTTCACCTTGTGGCCCTTGCGGACCAATCGGGCCTGTTGCCCCTGTAAAGTCAGATGTGGTAAATGTTGAATCATCTGTATAGTAGATGGTAAACGTTCCATCTAAGTTATCTACGGTACCAGCGATGCCTACTCCATCTGCTCCTGCCGGGCCTTCTGTACCTCCCCATCCTGTTGTAGCTAATGCTTCTTGCGTACTAGGACCTGGTGGGCCCGGCGGTCCTGGCGGGCCTCGGGGACCTTCAGGACCTTGCAATCCTGTCGGATCTCCTACCCATTGCCCATCGCTATTTATTACTGTTACAGAGTTTACTGCAATTTCTCCATTTACATCCAGCTCTGCAGATGGCTCCGTGGTATTAATCCCCACCTTGCCTTCTTTAGTTACTATACCGCGCCAGCACTCTTTTTCATCTACTATCCCATTACCATTATAATCAACATGTATATAGCCGATAGGACACATTCCACTACCTTCAGGATCTTTCAATTCTCCCACATCCAAAATACCCTGAGGTTTCTCTACTCCTATTCCCACACTCTTGCCAATAATGGCTGTACCGCTTATATTTATGTTTCCTTTTTGCCTATGACCAGGTGTGTTCTTTCGTAGCCTTACCGTTCTTTTAATATGCCTCTTACATTTTTTATTTATATTCTTTCTACATTCCTCGCAATGCTTGTAATCATCATCGCTACTACCATCATCGTGATTTGTACTGTCATCATTGCTTTTATCATCACTGTTATAAAAGCCGGATCCCCAGCTTGTTTTACCTTCAGTTGTGGCTATAATACCAGAACACATGGAGTAAAGGTTGATTAAGCATACTGAAAATATTATTACAAATAGAGGTCGGGATTTACATGACATTGTTTACATCTCCTTCAAAATAACGATTTGCTGCAAAATTACATTTGATTCTGTGTGTAAAGTATGTATAAAAACCGCCTTACTGCTGAAAATATTTACCTAAAAACATCCTTCGGTCGTAAAGCTGTTTTTCATATAATCTATTCCTTGTACGCACACACAAAGACTCTTGACTTTGCGAGCCTGATTACTCTGGGTTTGACTTTTCAGAAATAAGAAAGCTTGTATATAATATCGGACACGAAACGAAAAATATTAGTTTTTTAAAAAAATTATGTATGAACAATGAGGGGTTAGGCCTCGACAGTTTGCTTGAGAATAATGGTCTTGGCAGATTAACGAATCACAAAACCTTAGAATCAATGTATAACTCTTTTGATTTTGCATTCCTGGACACTATGTTGATTGTTAGAAACACTTGGCTTTGCTTCACAATTTTAGCGGTTAATTTAACTTTTTGAAAAAAAGAAAAAAATCAACTAACATAGTTGCGTATCTTAAAAGTCATAATTTAACGGCAATGTACTTTGCAAAGTCCGTACCGCTATGTCGTAGATAATGGATATGTTGATCGATTTAACGCAAGTTGTTTATTTTTAAAATGATGTGTAAGAATTAAAATTAATAATGTTTTAAAAAGATGAGTATATTGCCTGATGCCTGCCCCGGAATAATACAATCGTGTATCAAGAATATAATAATTGTTTCCTACTGAACCATTGAAAGTATTGCATTGGATATTTAGCCGTAAGTTTCGGTCGAATGGTCAACAACTTAGAAGAGAACAGGGATGAGATAGTTTCAGCTAAAGACGATATCTACAAAATCATCAGATCCATGACTGACATTTTGATTGTCATTGATCGTGATGGCATGATTAAAACTACGAATCATGCCGTGTTCGATATTCTGGAATAAAAAGAAGATGGGAAAATAGCTGCGAAAGACCCAGAAACTTGAATCTGTGGGTATACTTGCAGGTGGTATCGCAGATGATTTCAACAAGAGTTTACAGGCAATCTTGGGTTATATCTCTCTGGCAAAGTTTCTTACAAATTCAAATAATGAAATTCATGAATATACCAGAATAAGCAAGGGAAATAGTTCTCCAGACAAGTGGCTTAACCCATCAACTACTCACCATCTCTAAATAAGGGAACCCTGACAGGAGAATCATCTCTTTGCCAGAATTAATAATGAGTTCCACCAAACTTGCCTTGCGTGGTTCAAATGTCAATTGAGATCTTGGCATACCAGAAGGTCTCTGGTGTACTTAAATCGATAAAGGACAGTTGAAATGATCTGCTTCCTATAAACTGATGCTAGTCATAAAGTCCGTATTATGTCTTAATCCTAATAGGTGACTGGTGCAGGTTGGAATAAAGGACTTTCAGTCCGGAGTGGTTCAGTTATAACGTAAAAGAAATTGTTTTTTGCGAGTGGGGAGTGTTTTGATATTGGCAAACACCTTCTCACGGGTTACTACAGTGAAATGTAAGGGTGGGGAGGGGTTCAAGTTGTCAGGGTTTTTGCTTCAATCTTACCACTCCGTGTCAACTTCCTCCGCTTCCTCTTTATTATTCCATTCTTTTTCTTCATCTGTAAGTTGCCCCAGAGCAATCACATTCTGACTATCAAGCCTGGCTGTAGCCTGGTTAACAGTTTCTTCCTTCTCGGACAAACTCTTTTGATATTCTTCAGTAAACACATTCAGATTATAAATTCTGGATGTTAATTGCTGGACAGCTTCGTCTTTCTCTAAGATTACCTCTTCCATCTCCGACAGGCTCTTCTGGAACTTCTCGGCAGCATTATTCTGCCCGTCAATCTGAATTGTTAGCCGGCGGATGGTGTCTTCCTTCTCTGTGAGCGTTTTGTCTTTCTCTGTCAAAATATCCTGGTACTCCTCTGCAGACTCTTTCTTTCTGTTTGACTGCTCTGTTAATTGCTGGAGGGTTTCGTCTTTCTCTGAGATTACCTCTTTCATCTCCGACAGGCTCTTCTGGAACTTCTCGGCAGCATTATTCTGCCCGTCAATCTGAGTTGTTAGTTGACGGATGGCGTCTTCCTTCTCTGAGAGTGTTTTGTCTTTCTCTGAGATCACCTCTTCCATCTTCGACAGGCTCTTCTGGTATTCCTCTGCAGACTCTTTCTTTCTGTTTGCCTGCTCTGTTAATTGCTGGATGATAACATCTCTCTCTGACAGGCTCTTTTGATAGTAAACAAACAGAGTGTGATTGCTCTTGTCAACCTGAGATTTAAGCTGTTGGATAATTTCCTCTTTCTCTGACAGGCTCTTTTGGTATCCATCAACCCTCATACTCAACTCGTTGTTGCTATTCAAGCCTTCTTTGTTCTTACTACTGAGACTGTCCACTTCTATCGTTTTTTTAATATCTGTATCATTTCTCAAATCGTATTTTAATTTTTCCGACATAGCTCTCTTCCCCTCATTTCAAATAGTTTTACAATTCCACAAGAGTAATATGCAATTAGTGTACCCTAGAACATTTATATTGTTCTACAATTGTATGTGATTTATAAGCCATGATGTTAAGGCAAGTTATAAATTGACAGGAAAAATTCATCTTATCTTATGACATAGAAATTGATAAACGTGTGTTGCAAATTGATACTCCTTTCCCAGGAAAATATTTTACAAGTCGGATTTCTCATAAAAACCAAATAATAGGAGCCTTATACACATAGGCTATAAGTAGTCAGGCTGCATTTGGAAGATGTATGAAACAGACTACAGAGAGGCTACTGACAGGATTATTAGATGTATACTTCATTAAATCCCGGGGAGCTATCAGCCAATTACAACATAATAATCAGACAGAACAAGATTGGCAAGAGATCTTTCATTGGGCTGAATATAACAATAAGAACGAAAGGATATTTGATTTTAAAAATAAAAGGGACATTCATCTAAACCGTCAAACAATGACCTATTTTCGCTTCTTTGTGAGATAAATTTCACGTGCATTTAGATTAGTTACTTTAGCGTTTTCTGTATTCTCAGAGTGTTCATCTCCGTTTTCTGCTGTACCCAATTCAGGATGAAATTCTTCTGGGATTTCATAAATTATACTTTCGGGATTTCCACTTTCGACGTATTGCTTAACTATACACAATTTTACATTTGACTTTAAGGTCTCGGTCCAATCACTTAAATCGTTGGATATAGAATCTATTGGCATTCCAATAATAGGAGACTTACCGAAAATCTCTCCGAGGACAGCACGAATTTCATCCACAAAGACACCCTCATTTTCTTTCCCATAGCCTTCGTCATTAAACTTTTTCATTATTTTAGTATCCTTCTGAAGTTGTTGTATAATGAGTTCAATGAGCAGCT
>JAJCYU010000338.1 GCA_029262755.1 Anaerolineae bacterium | reverse complement strand
GCATCGGCTCTTCGTCGATCGCATCGTGCCGGGTCTGATGGCGGAGACCGGGCACGACATCAGCGTCCTGACCAACCTATCAGCGTCGCATCGTGACCTCATGCGCTTCACACGCTGCACCCGCGGCCGACTGCGCGTGTTCAGCGCATCGTTGCACCTCGAGTTCACCCGCGTCGAGGACTTCGTTGCCAAGGCGAGTTGGCTGGTCGACCAATTGGATCCCGACGTGTCGTTCGTGGTCAACCAGGTCGTGCTGCCCGGCCAAGAAGCCGAAGCCGCGCGGTGCCGAGACCAGGTCGAAGCCGCCGGACTGCGCTGGTTCCCGCAGCTGTTCAAGATCGCGGGCGGCGTGGCCGACTACCCGGACGACGCCGCGCTGCGTGCGCTCATCGGGGACGAGCCGGGTCCGCGCGAGGCCAACCTCGCCCCCTCGTATCAAGGACACCGCTGCCTGTCCGGCGTTTCCTACTTCACGGTCGACAAGGACGGCAGTGTCTGGTCGTGCCGGACGGCCAAGAGGCATCAGCAAGGCTACCTCGGGAACATCTTCGATGGTGACGTCCAGCTCCTGGACACGGTCTATGCCTGTCCCTACGCCATCTGCCCCTGCACGGTCCCCGCGAACCGGGGGATGATCGAGGGTGTCGGCGTTGGCGGCGCGGCGGAGTCCGACGCAGTGCCGCGCGACCACGACGCGAACGAGCGATGGTCCGGCCCGCTCGGCAGCGGACCGACCGCACGTCCGTCGCCGCAGAGAAGCGCGAACCGCCATCGCAAGGCGGATGCCGACCTGGTCATCCTCAACGGCGCGACATGAACAATCCGCCGGATCGTGCGCCAGGCGCGGCGCCCATCGCGTTGTACGTGGACGGCGGCGTCTTCGTGCGCAACGCGGAGCCGGTCGAGAGCGCGGCGATACCCGCGCCGCCCTACCCGCTGTCCGGGGTCGTCTCGTGGAACATGAACACGACCTGCAACTACCGCTGCACGTACTGCACCCAACGCTTCCAGGACGATCGCGCACAGTGGGCGCGCGATCTGCCCGGCTTCATCGACGCGTTCTGCGCGCTGCCTGGAGATTGGGAGATCAAGCTCTCGGGCGGCGAACCCTTCCAGCATCCCGGCTTCCTCGACGCCGTGCGCGCGCTGGTAGCCGGTGGATTACGGGTAAGCGTCGTCACCAACTTCTCCGCCCCACGCGACACCCTGCGCGCCTTCGCCGCCGCGTCGGAAGTCCGCCCGGGATTGCTCTCTGCCTCCCTCCATCTAGAGTACGTGGAGGCCGATGCGTTTTGCAGGAAGGTGGTCTGGTTTGCCGGCATTCACCCGGGGCGCGTCGTGGTCACGTGTGTCGCCACCCGCGAGAACCTGCCGCAACTGGTGGCCTTGCATGCGCAATTCCAGGCCGCGGGCATCCCTTTTCGCGTCCAACCGGAGAAGCAGGATCGGGACGTGATCGCCTATCGTGACAGCGAGCTGGCGACGATCCGTGCGCTGGGCGGGCACAACGGAACCGGCCACGTCGCGCCGAACCTCTCCGGTCGCAGCTGTTGGGCGGGCGCACGCTACCTGATCGTCGATCACCGCGGCAACGCCTATCGCTGCTATCCGGCGCGCCGCTATCGGCGCGAAGGGCTCGGCAACCTGCTCGATGGCACCTTCCGGCTGCGACTCGATCCAGCTCCGTGCGTATACCGCTACTGCAACTGCACCGTTCCACAGCAGCGCGGCATGGTGGCCATGGATCCCCCTCCACCGGCGGCCGCCTCACCCTCCGCATAGACTTACATCGCATAGCGCAATGGAGAGAAACGTCATGCTCGCAGGCAACATCAAGCGCAAGACCTTCATTCGCACCGTCTCCGCGCTCGGCCTCTCTGCCCTGCTCGGCTACGGATACTTCACGGGCGGTCCCTTCGCGGAGCCCGGTGAATCGCTCTTGTCGTCCGACCGCGGGCTACCGGCCGCGGCCGAGTCGGCATACGTGCTGAACGCGGCGCCGGGCGAGGATGTGGTTATCGCCGATACGCGCGAGGCGGCCATCGTCGAGTCCCGCGCACAGCGTCGTGTGTCGAGCGAGCAACCGCAGAGCAACGCGGTGAGCAGCTCCGTAGACAACGCTCCCGACATGGCACGCGAGGCGGCCGGCGTCGACGGCCTTGTCGCACCCCGCAATTGGGATCAAGTCGTGCTGATGATGGTCGGCAAAGACCTCGGCACCGACAAGCGCAAGGACGTCACGCAGGGGCGAGGCTACAAGGTCAACCTCTACCAAGATGCAGGCGAAGCCACGATGAATCGCGCCAAGGTCGACATCGATCGCGACGACCTGTGGGACGAGAAGTGGACGATCCGCGGCGAAGAGATCTCCCTGCAAATCGCCTCGTCGGACGACGAAGTCTACGACCTGACCTGGCAATGGAACGGCGCAGCGTGGGTGACCCCGTAGCGGCCTTCAACGCATTACCGCATTACCGCATCACCGCATCACCGCAGCACCCGCACCCGCACCTACAACCTGCACCTGCAACCCGCACACGCACCCCGTACCACTCCACGTTCAGCCCGCAGCGCCCCGCCCGGTCTCGCGAGGTCGGCGCTAGATGCCAATGCCCCGTCGATGTCACGAACTCGGCGTCATCGTGGCTCGCGCCCCCTCCCTCCGGTCACCCCAATTCGGCATGCTGAGAATCGCATCCAAGCTCGACGGCCGCGATGCTAGACTGGAGCGATAGGGTGCAATCCAGCGCATTGTTCGAGCGCTGTTCTTAGGGCTCGTCAGGCAATACGAGCCGCTATTCGGCCCCCGCTAGACTGTAGGCCTCGTCAAGGAGACTGCGATGGGCGCCATGCCACAATCCGCGATCCCCCCGGCCGTCGACTACCCCGAGTCCGACGGGCAGCCCATGGCCGAGACCGACCTCCACCGCGACGAGATGTTCGCATTGATCGACATGCTGCGCGACCACGTCGGCCGTGGCTCGGCGTCTCGCGACTACGTGTCGGGCAACCTCTTCGTCTACTACGAGCAGGGGGTGCCGTCCGCTGTCTTTGCGCCGGACGTCTTTCTCGTTCGTGGTGTGGGCGGTCAGCAGCGCCGCATCTACAAGCTGTGGGAGGAGCGGGTCGCGCCCGAAGTGGTCCTCGAGGTCTCGTCACGCAAGACCTGGCTAGAGGATCACGGCAAGAAGAAGGTGCTCTGTGCCCGTCTGGGTGTCGCGGAGTACTGGCTCTATGACCCGGAGGCGGACTACCTCCACCCGGCCCTCCAGGGCTTCCGCCTCGTCAACGATCGATATGAAGGCATCGATCCTGCGCCGGACGGCAGCCTCGAGAGCGCTGCCTTGGGCTTGCGCCTCTCCCTAGCGCCGGAAGACGGCCGCATCGTGCTGGTCGATGTGCGAACAGGCCGGCCTCTGCAGCGGGTGGAGGACAAGACCGCGGCCCTGCGAGATTCGATGTCAGCCCTGCGCGACGCCGAGGCCGAGATCGAGCGGCTGCGGACGCGGTTGCAGGACCAAGAAGACGGGTAGCATCGCGGCCTGGCGACGGTATGTTTTTCGCCCCAATGCCTTCGCAGATCGTGGTCACGAGCTAAGAGTTGCCGATGCGGAGGTCGGACGATGGATCCCCTGCTTCCCTCCGTAGTGACGCCGTAGCGACCTTCCTCCCATCACCGAAGCATCTGCACCCGCAAGTTGGTCGGGCCCTGGCGTTGCGACTCGGCGGGCCGGTATCCCGCCAGGGGCGTGGCGACCGAATTCTGAGGTAAGATCCCACTCCGCATACCTAAGAACGCGCTGACGCTCGGAGCGCTCGCCCTCTGCATCTTGGCCCACCTCGTCGAAGCGAAGCACCGGTGCGGCATATGGGTCCCTCGCGACCCGAAACGCCGAACTGCACGGATTATCCTTGCCTCGCTTCCCGCGTGGCTACCACTCGAAAGGACCATGACATGATTGCAAAACTCGGCATGAGCAAGACGATGATCCTCATCGGCGCCCTGATGTCCTTCCTGCTCTCCGTCTACCTGTGGTTCAACGGGTCGAAGGAGCAGGGTCTCTACGTCGGACTGTGGGTTCCGTCGATTCTGTCCTTCGGTGCCCTATTGCACGCCGGAGAAGGCTCAGCATGAATGATCTTCTCGGCGGAGACATCTTCATTTTTGTCTACGGCCTGGTGGTAAGCGGATTCGTGACGGCACCGCTGATCTGGGCCGCCATCCAGGATGGGCGTAGGCAGGAGCGCGAGGAAGACGCGAACGCGTCCGTGTCGCGATAAGCACGCGGTTGCACCGAATCTTCAGGGATCGGACACCGCTGCCGCCGCCGCCGCGGCCCGAGCCTAGGCGGTGGCGACCTCCAACCTAGTTACTCCAGCGGAGCTCCGCTGGCATCGCGCTGGGATTCGGCGCTACGCCGCAGCGATCCGATCCATGCGAACCCGTCCCGTCGAACTCGCATTCGTGCGGCCGACGGGACGGTTCTTCGTTCGCAGGTCAATGGCCATGGCGAAACCGTGGTCTCAGCGCGAATCGACTGCGGCCGTAACGCGTCCAAGAAGTCTTGCGAAGGCGGGTTTCCACTACCGCAGCACCCGCACCCGCATCTCGCACCCCTCCAAGTTCAACCCGAAGCGTCCCGCCACGTCGCGCGGATCGTCGAGCGTGAAGACGTCCTGCCCGTTCATCGCGATCACCAACCGCTCGTCGCCTCCAGCCTCCGCGCCCTCGACCCGCGCGCTCATGGAATCGAGCGCGCCTGCCTGCGGCTCCGGTGCGGTCGCGCGGTGCAGCCACGTCCACTGGAAACCCTCCGTCACGCGGATGATCTCAAGCCGGCGATCGGCGTAGAGGCGCACCATCACGAAGTCGTGCGGCCCGTAGTACGCCACGGCCAGACCGGCCCGTAGCGCGCCCGCGATCGGCTCGATCTCCACGGTCAGCGCGTCGGGTCGCTCTTTCATGGCGGCGAGCGCGTTGCTGTTCATCGCGACGCCGTGGAAGCCGTCAGGTCCCAACGGCTCGAAGGTGTTCCACACCCAGGTCCACGGCTGTTGGTTCGCCTGAAGCCAGGTCTCGTAGCCGGTGTTTAGCGCCGCGTCGACATCTCGGCCGAATACCGCACGCCAGGCCTCGGCCGACGCCTCGCCGGCGCAGTAGCGTGCCCGCAGCGCCCGGAACTCGCGCGGCGCCGTCGCGCGCACGAAGCTGACGAGCGCCCACGCCTCGCGGTAGCTGTAGTCAGGGCTGCCTGCGACGATCGGACCGACATCGCGGCCCTTGCGTTGGAACGCCTCCAGGGCGGAGCGCGGATGGTCCTCGAGGGAGATCAGCGGTTGGCTGACCAACTGCAACGTCTCACCGTCCCACGTGTGCATGCCCAGATGCTCCGCCTCGCCCTCGGTCCACCAGCCCGGATTCGAGCAATCGCCCGCCAGGCGCTGCATCTGGTGCGTGGCCTCGTGCAGGGTGAGCATGCGCGTGTAGTGCCTGCTGGGCTGGACGAAGAGGTAGAAGGTGCGTGTTCCGGGGTCGAAGTAGCCGCCGGAGCCGCCGGCGCCGCTGCCGATCCCATCGGCGGCGAGCCCGGCCCGGTAGCTCGCATCGTCGGCGAAGATCTTCCCGACGAGGCGCTCGTCGCCTTCGGGTTCAGCGCCGAAGTACGCGGTTGCTTGATCGTAGAATTGCTCCATCATCCGCCCGAGCTCCTGCTTGTCGATGGCCTCCGACGGCGAGAGCAGCGCGTAATGCGGCGTGCGCACCCAATCCCCGTCGATCTCGATCGGCGGATCGGGCTTCGTGGTCGGCGACGGCAGCGCGCTTGGGCTCGGCTGCACGGTCGGGTCCGGCGTCTCGGTCGCGATCCCCGTGGGCGTGGACGTCGGCCCGGGTCCGGCCGTCGGGGGCGCAGAGGACGGCAGAGCGGTGGCCCCGGGACCGGCCGGCCCTACGTGCAGATCGGCGCGGGACGCGTCGAGCATCGTGAGCGGTAGGTAGACGACGGCGGCGGGGGGCTCGTCTTGCGCGGCGGGTGAAGCGGCGACGAGCGGCGGTCGGTGCCGGCCCGAGAACGTGAACACGAGCAAGAGGGGCAGCAGGGTCCAATCGGCGCGTGATAGATGGCTGCTTCGCGTGCTCATGGGATGCTCCACATGGCGGAGTTCAGCGCGGACGGAATACGCTCATCCCTATGATGAACCGGGCGCCTTACTGCCGCAACGCGACACGGCCCACTCGATCCGCATTCGCGGAGTTCGGAAGCGCCCGCCTCGGTCCTGGTCTCGCGCGAACCCCCAAGCCCCCTACCGTTCGCCGTACGGCATGTAGATCGTGGGTCCGTCCTGCGACGGATCGGTCGGTGCCGGCGTTGGGATCGTTATCGTCGGCACCGCGGTCGGCGAGGCGCCCGCGGGGGGTGGTGCGTCGCCGCCGAGGATGTGCAGCTCTACGCCGGTCTGCGCGCCGCGCGCCGCGAAGAACAGCAGGCCGGCATGGGATCGCAGACCCGTCGGCGCGGAGCTTTCTGCGCCCGGGAGGAGGTCGGCCACCAGCTTCGTTCCCGCCGAAGATCCATCCGTCGACCACAGCTCGCGGCCCTCGCCGTCGCGGTCCGCGCTGAAGTAGAGGCGTTCGGCCCGCTCCGTGCCTTCCGCCGGACGAGAGCTCGGCACGCTGCCGGGATTGATGTCGTCGAGCAGGCGGGTGCCGTCCGGGGTGCCGTCGGTGAACCAGGGCTCGATGCCGTAGGCGAAGTGGAAGGCGCTGAAGAAGAGCAGGTTGCCGATGCCCGCGAACTCGGTCGGTCCCGAAGCGCGCCCGCGCGACGCGACGTCGGCTACCATCCGCGTGCCCTCGGCCGTGCCGTCCGTCCGCCATATCTCGCTGCCCGCCTCGCCGTTGTCACCGGCGAAGTACAGCGCGTCGCCGAGCGGGGTAAAGCCGCCGTTGAAGCCACTGCCGCTCGGGTTCAGATCGACCAGCATGCGTGTCCCCGCCGCCGTTCCATTCGAAGTCCACGGTTCCTGATTTCCGTCACCGGCCACATCGCTGGCCGCGAAGAGCAGCGCCCCGTCATGGCCCACGAAAGACGAGGGGTTCGAGCCGTCGAGGCCAGACACGAGATCGCCGAGCATCACCGTGCCGGCCGTGGTGCCGTCGGTCACCCACGGCTCGACGCCGGCATCGAAGTGCTCGGCCGCGAACGCGAGCCCGACGGCCGTGGAGGCCAGCCCCTTCGGCCAAGAGCCGGCCGGACCCTCCATCACGTCGGCGATCATCGCGGTACCGTCCGCGGTGCCATCCGAAACCCATGGCTCCTCCCCGTCGAAGCCGTTGTCGCCGACGAAGAACAGGCGCCCGTCGTGCGCGGTCAAGAACGCCGCGACGCCCCATTCCTCCGCGCCCTCGGTCACATCGGCAAGCATCCGCGTGCCGTCCGCCGTCCCGTCGGTCAGCCAGATCTCTCGCCCGTGCACGCCATCGTCCGCGACGAAGTAGAGCTGGCCGCCGACCTGGGTGAAGTGCGTGCGCGCATCGAGCGGCACCGGGTTGTGCTCGCTCTCCCCGCCGGCGATGGGGTTGGAGCCCTCTATGCCCGGTCGGATGTCCACCAGCATCTGCGTGCCCGCCTCCGTGCCGTCCGACACCCACAGCTCACGCCCATGCGGCCCGTCCGCCGCACTGAAGAGCACGACATCGCCCAGCGGCGTGAGGTAGGCCGGCGCCGAGGAACTCGTGCCAGGCCACAAGTCGAGCACGGCGATCACGTCGGGCTCTTGGCCCTGCGCGCGGGACGTCGGGCTCACCGTCCACGGCGCTCCGGCGAGGGCCAGCGAGGCGCAGATGAGGCCAACCGTCAGGAGACGACATACCGTGGGCCGGTTCAGGCGGTCGACGTCCGTGGCCCTCGCGCCATCGTCACGGCCGACACCGAGCGCACGCCGACGAAACTCCGACTCGCGGACCCACCAAGAGCGAGACTTCGGACGCGAATTGTTCGTCTGCATGTTGGTCTCCGTGTTGAAGGCGATCGGACCCTGCAAGTCCCCGCGAGCCCCACCCTTGCCATGCTCCACCCCCCTGGCCGGAGGCCTGTATCTGCCTGCTAGCGACCGATTGGGACGATCTGCAACCCGCCCATCTCGGCGGCCACATACAGTCGATCACCGTGGCGCAGCACCCGTTCGGACGAGCCGGGCATCGCCCAGCCCGCGAGCTCGCGCATGGTGCCCGATGACCCGGCGGTCAGCGCGCGCAGGCCGGCGGTGCCCGCGGCGACGTACACGCGGTCGCCGTCGTGCGCGACGCCGATCGCGCGGTCATCCAAGGCGAGCACGCCCAACTCTTCGGGCGCGGTGGGGTCGGATACGTCGAGGAGGATCACGCCCGTCAGCCCGCCCGCCAACCACGCGCGATCGCCGACCACGGTGACGTCGAGGATGTCGGCCTCGTGCTCGTAGCGCACGGCTACCTCACGTGGGCTCATCGGTTGCGCGAGGTCGAAGATGCGCAGCCCGCCCGGCCGGTCGCTGATGTAGGCGTAGCCGCCCGAAACCGTGACGTCCCAGCTGTTGCCCGGCGTGTCGGCGAAGCCGACCTCGACGGGGCCATCGGGACCATAGGGATCGATCACGCGCAACCCGCCCGGACCGTCCGCCATGTACACGAGGCGCCGGCTTCCGGCTGCGGAAGCATCTTCGCCATCGGCCTGCGCGTCCGCGGAGGGCGCATCGGCAGGCTCCTCCGCGAGCGCAATCCCGAGGGCTTCGCCGGGGGAGTCCACCGTGCCGATCACAAGCGGATTGCGTGGGTTGGTGATGTTGAGCAGCACGAAGCCCGCCTCGCCGGCCGCGACCAGCGCGTGGTCGCCGTCCACGCGTATGTCGTGGGTGGCGCCGGGTAGATCGAGCGAGCCGAGCAATTCGGGGGCGGACGGCTTCGACAAGTCCACGACGAGCACGCCGGCAAGTCCGTCGGCCAGGTAGAGGATGTCGGTGCCCGGTACGATATCACCGCCCTCGATCAGGCTCGGGCTGAAGTACATGCCGACCCGCTCCATGCCCGAGTCGACGATCGTGGCGATGTGCATGCCGGCCAGACCCGCGGCGACCTTCGGTGCGCCCTCGACCCCCCAGATGTGCATGCGCGCCCACAGATCGGCGCGCGAGTCGACGGCCGGCGCAACGCGCGTTCCCACGTCCGCGAAGAACACGTGCGCCGCCGGCGGGCCGCCCCTGCTCATCGCGCCGCCCGTCTCGGCCCCCGTGCCGGCGCCCGATGCACCATCGGCCTCGACTTCGACAGCCGCCACCTCCACGGCCGCCACGTCGTCGCCCGCTGCAGCGACGACCGCCACATCCACCACCACCGTCGCGCCCTCGAGCCCACCGAGCAGCACGGGCGCCGTCGGATCGCTCAGGTCGATGGCCAACGCGCCGCCCTCCTGGGCCGCCACGTAGGCGATGGCGCCGATCAGCGCGACCCGCTCCGGCACGCCCGGCAGCGCGAGCGCCGCCACGTCGCGTGGTGCGGCGGGCGTGGAGACGTCCACGATGCGCAAACCTTCCTCGCGGTCCGCCACGACCAGCACGTCGCCGTTCACCGCGACGTCGGACGCGACACCGGGCGTGTCGATCCAGCCGATCTCGTGCGGGGCGGCCGGATCGCTCGCGTCGAGCACCCGTACGCCGGTGCCCCAGTCGGCCACGTAAACGAGAATCGTCGGATCGCCGTCGTCGCCGTCGCCGTCGCTTCCACTTCCACCGTCGCTTCCGCTTCCACCTTGACCCGTGGGGCGCGCGACCGCCAAGCTCAAGGCGTCGCCCGGAGTGTCCGTCGCACCGAGCGGGCGCGGTAAGGTGGGATCCGACACGTCGAAGATGCGCACGCCGCGGCTGCCGTCCGCCAGGTAGGCCAGGCCGTCCGCGACCACGACATCGTTCGTCGCCCACGGCGTGTCGACGAGGCCGACGCGCACCGGTTGGTTGGGGTCCGCCGCGTCAAAGACGGCCAGTCCGGACAGCCCTGCGGCCGCGTACACGTAGTCGCCCGCCACGGCCACGGAGCGGATCGCTTCCGGCAGCGCGTCGCTCTGGCCGAGGGGAACGGGGATGCGGGGGTCCGACAGGTCCACGGCCTGTAGGCGGTTGCCCGTGCCAAGCCATGCGCGCTCGCCCGACACCGCGACGGCGCTCACCGATCCGCCGAATTGGCGCTCGGGCAGGGCATCCCCGCCGGCGGCGCGATCGGGACCGGGGCCCGCACCGTGGTCGCGACCCAGCCACCAGACGCTGCCCGCTACCAGCAGGGCCAGGGCGACCGGTGGTCCGTAGATCCGCAGCGCGCGGGACCGAAGCCACATGGGCTCAGGCCCTCGCGCCGCGGGCTTTATCGTGAATGCTGCTCACGCTAGCGCTTGCCCCAGAAGGCCTCCGGCGCGCACGGGATCAGCCGCGCGATCTCTTCGTAGATGGCAGCCAGGTCGCCCGGACCGGGCGAAAGCCGCAGTTTGTCGGGATCGCCCGCCATCTGCTCCAGGTACGAAACATCGACATCCTCGCCCAGGCCGACGATGTAGAGTTCCACGCGTGAAGCGCGGATCTCCGCCGCCATATCTTGCGGCCGATCGGGATCGTCCATCTGGATGCCGTCGGTGAGCAGGATGATCATGGGCGTGTTTTCCGGCTTGCGCTCCGGCCCGGCCAGGACGGTACGCGCCGCCTCGAGGCCGCTACCGATGCGCGTCCCAAAGCCGGGCTCGATGCCGCGAATCGCGGCATCAAGCGCAGCGCCGTCGCCGCTGAGCGGGCTGATGATCTCCGCCTCGGCGCTGAAGACGACGACGCCGACCTGGTCGTTGCCGATGTCGACGGCACGCAGGAAGGCCAGGGCCGCGTTGCGTGCGGCTTCGATCTTGTCACCGGTCATGCTCGACGAGTTGTCGAGCACGAGGACGGTGTCCGCCTTCGCGCGATCCGGCGTGCAGCGTTCACGTAGCGAGATCGGCAGGTAGGCCGGCGGGATCGGCGTCGAGGTATCGGTTGGAATCGGGGTTGCGGTGTTGGTCGGCGTTGCCGTCGCCGGCTCGGTGGGCACGTCGGTCGGCGTGTCGGTCACCGCGGGCGTATCGGTGGGCAGCGGGGTCTGGGTGGGCGTGGGCGGCGGCGGTTCATAGACACAGAGCGTCTCGACATCGCCCAGGCTGCCGATATCGCTGTAGTACTCCCACGTGTATGTCGTCTCTTCGAACGGGCCGTGCGCCCAGACCTTCAGCGGCCCGCCGCCTTGGGGCTCGTAGGGCTGTGTGAATCCAGGCGCGCCTACCGTCTCATCACCGACCTGGTTGCCGGACGCCAGCTCGTACCAATACACGCCCTCGTAGCCCAGCGTGTCGCGCGACGCGCGCTTCACACCGAAGCTCGTCGCGACGATCTTGTCCGTATAGGGCACCCACGCCACGCCGCCCATCGCGGACTCGTCGTGGCGCAGCGCGTTCGTATCGTCGAAATGCTCGGGCGCGGGCTCGAAGGCCCACGAGTCGTTCTCTGCTTCCGGGTCCTGCACGATGGTGCCCAACAAGAGGTCGCCGAAGCCGAGGCCCTCTTCGGACATGATCGTGTCACCCGGCGGTGACATGGGCGTTGCCGTCGGGAGCCCGGCATGGACGGTGGAGACGGCCATCGCCTCGTCGCGAATCCACTGCAGCGAGATGTCCCAATGCCGGTCGCGCAGCCCCACGACCATGGCTCCCTCATGTGTGAAGGCCAGATCGGTCAGTATCGCCTGAGGACGGTGGATCTGCGGCCGGCCACGAGCGTCCTCAGTGCGCTCCGTTTCGTCGGACCACGCGCGCCAGCCCGTCTGGCTACCGGAAACTTCACGCAGGCGCACGCCGTCGCGACGGTAGCGCAGGTCGATGTTGGCCACCGTGCGCATATCCGATCCATCCGGCAGTGAGCTGTATACGACGGCCACCATGTTCCCGGCCGTACCGCGGCTGTTGACCACGCCGTGATATAGGCGGCCTTGGTGCCAGGCCAGGCCGAAAGGCCGGCCGGCCGACTTACCCCACGATTCTTGCATGGCGCCCATCTCGAACTCACTCAGGATCGTGGCCGTGGCAAGGTCGTATCGATAAATTTTGCGGTTGAGCAGGTTGACCGTGAAGAGCTGCGTGCCGGCGTCGTCGATCTCGACATCGCCCAGGGCTTCCTTACCTACCTCACGTGCCGCGTTCTCGTCGTGGTCGCGCTTGCCATCGGCCATACGGCTACCGGTCTGGCTACCCGCGTCGGGCACCTGCGCCCAGAGATCGGTCTCCCCGGTGCGCAGATCGACGCGATAAATGCCGCCCGCGCCACCCTTGCCGAAGGGCATGCTGCGTTTGCGAAAGGTGCCGGCGTACACGGCCGGCTCGTTGCGGTTGTATGCGAGGCCGAACACGGCGCCCGTGTCGCCGAAGCTGGCCAGCTCGTATTGCGGGCTGTCGTTCGGCGTGTCGCGGACGAGCACGATTGAAGGTGCCCGGGTGTCCGGCTGCCGCCCACGTCCCGATTGGGCACGCAATGCGGCGACGACGTAGTAGGGATCGCCGTCCAGACAGGCCTGCTCAAAGTCCGGCGGGTCAGCCGTCAGCTGATCGAGCTTGACGATGCCCATGGCCGCCGCCAAGGCGAACGTGAACGCGAATACGAAGCGTAACACCGCATGCATGCGGCGTGTTGGTCCCAAGAGCGCGGCCATGTGGTCCTCCTCCGGCGTCCACGGGTGAATGTACGCAGGGGAGCGACGTGGCCCGGACGCTTCGATTCGATTGTCGAACAGCTCGGGCCGGCAGGGAAAGGCCCACCAAACACGGTATCACCGAGTCCTTGGGATCGCCATTGTCGCCGGACCGTGCGTAGAGGCAGATCGTGGCCACCGGGACGGCGCCAGGGGCCCTTGCTCGAGGTCGATGCAAGCTATGCGCGAGGCCGGACGGTGCCCGTGGACGCGGGACGGTGTATCGTGAGCCGGCCAACAATGTGTCCGTGATAGCCATTCACCGGGCATACGATTCGCCGCCCCCCCGCCGGGTGCACTCGCACCCGGCATGGCCCGAAAAAAACTGGTCCCCAGAGGAAAATCCCGATGACTGATGAGTCCCCGCAGAACGACGTGTCAGGCCCCGCGGCCCAAAAGCTCGCTCTCCCCGCGGTTTCCACGATCATGACCCACGACGTGCCCGCGATCGACCCCAACATGGGCCTCGACTTCGCGATCCGCGCGATGATCGACCGCAAGTCCACGTGTTTGGCTGTCGTGAACCGTGACTCGCGCCTGGTCGGCATGCTCTCCCGCAGCCAGGCGCGCGCCGCCATGGCTGAGGCCATCGGCGATCCGCCGCCTGTCAAGGGTTCGATGACCAGCTACGTGTACAAGGTGAAGCCGGAGACCACGATCGACGCGGCCGCCCACCTCATGCTCGAGCAGGGCATCAGCACGCTGCCCATCGTCGAGGACGGCAAGCTCGTCGGCGTGGTGACCGCCAGCGAGATCCTCCGCGAGTTCGTGGAGCGCTTCGGATCCATCGAGGCCATACCGGGCATGGACATGCGCCGCCGGAGCAACAAGGACTAATCGCGACGCCTCCGCTGCTTCGGGTCGACGTTCTTGACGCCCGCCGACGCTATCCCGCCGTGCCCGTACGGGCGTCCGCTGTCGCGTTCCCCCGTCTCTTGCGAAACACGATCATGTCGATCCCGGTATCGGAATCCGGTCGTCGCTGCGCCTCGCTCCAGCCCGTCGCTCGGTAGAAGCCGTTTGCGACCTCGTTGGCCGCGAAGCTGTGGAGTTCCAGGGTGGCGTGATGCGCGAAGAGCCGCGTTTCGACATAGTCCAGGAGCTGCGAGCCAAGGCCGCGACGATGGCGATGATGGTCGATCATCAACTGGCCGATCACCGCGCCTTCGGCCACGGCGACGCCGGCCAGCCCCTCATCGTCCTCGATCACCCACGCGGTCGCGAGATGCTCCTGGACGACGCGTTCGGCTTCGCCGGAGTCCAAGAAGGCGCGCACCGATTCCTCGCCCAGAAAGGGCGCGTAGCTGTGCATCGTCGTCGCGTGGGTTAGGCGCTGGATCGAATCGAGGTCGGCTCGTTGCGCGGCGCGCATGCGAATGCCGGTGGACGATTTCATGGCTCCGTCCTCGTCCGCATCCTCGTCTCGCTCTTGGTCGTCCACCGGAGGCTCCCTCGACGTTCGCGTTGTCCCGGCACCGTGAATTCGGCCACCATGCGACTCTAACCCGACCGATGCAGGGACGCTAGGTCTCCCGCGGACTAGGGGCGGCCGCGCTCTCGTCCGGCGCATTACAGGGCCGACCGCCCCCGCACCCAAACCCGACCAAGGCAGGCCCGTGCTCCTCGACGAACGATTTGCCGCGACCGCCGCCCGCCTGCCCGACGCCGTCGCCGTCGAGGTGCCCGCGGGCGGGGCAGGTGCCCCGCGATCACGCACCTACCGTGAGCTCTGGGCCGACGCGCTCCGCCTCGCGGATGCGCTCGGCGGCCGCGTCGCGCCGGACGCGCGCATCGTCATCCTGCTCGCCCGCGAACAGCCGGCGCTCTACGCGGCGCAGCTCGCGGCGAACCGGGTTGGCGGCGCTTTTCTATGCCTCGACCCCCGCTTCCCGGATGAGCACCTGCACGCCGTCGTGACCAACGCCGGCCCGGTCGCGGCCATCACGGACGCCGCGGGCGCCGAACGCCTGATGTCGCGCGGTAGACCAGGAAACATGCGCGTGATCGTGGTGGATCCGGAGGGGGCCGGTGCGCCCGAATTGCAACGATCGGAGTCGAGCACGCCGATCGACGCGGTCGACGTCGATCGGCCGGCCGACCATCCGCACCCACCCCGCAGCGATCGCGATCTCGCGTACGTGATCTACACCTCCGGTACGACCGGTGCGCCCAAGGGCGTGATGATCGAACATCGCAGTATCGATCGGCTCGTGGCGGGCAACGTGGCGTACTTCGGGCTTGGTCCAGGCGCCCGCGTCGCGCAGCTCAGCTCGCCGGCCTATGACTCTTCGATCGAGGAGACCTGGTTGGCCTTCGCCGTGGGCGCGACGCTCGTGCCCATGGATGACGAGACCGTGCGGCTCGGGCCGGACCTGGCACCCTGGCTGCGACGCCAAGCGATCAACGTGCTCTGCCCGCCGCCTACGCTCCTGCGCGCGATGGGCGAGGTCGACCCTCGTGCGGAAGTGCCGGATCTGCGCCTGCTCTACGTCGGCGGCGAGGCCCTGACGCCCGACGTGGCGTCGCGCTGGGCGCGTGGGCCGCGCATGGTCAACGGCTACGGGCCGACAGAGTGCAGCGTGGTCGTGATGCGCGCAGAAGTGGCGCCGGATCAGCCAGTCACCATCGGACGCGCCGTGCCCGGCAGCCGCGCCCACGTGCTCGACGAGGAAGGGCGGGCGACGCCGCCCGGCGAAGAGGGCGAGCTGTGCATCGCGGGCGACAGCCTGGCCCGCGGCTATCTCGGGCGCCCGGCGCTGACCGAAGAGCGATTCCCGACGCTTCCCGGGCTAGGCCGCATCTACCGCACCGGCGACCGAGTTGTTCGCGAAGAGAGTGGCGATCATGTCTTCCTCGGCCGCATCGACGGCCAGGTCAAGCTGCGCGGCTACCGCGTGGAGCTCGGCGCCGTCGAGGCGAGCCTTGCCGCGTTGGACGGTGTCCGGGCGGCCGCGTGCCGCGTCCAAGGCACGGGCGGCGCGCAACGGCTTGCCGCGCACCTCGTGCTCGCGGACCCAGCGACCGGGCTGAACGTCGCGGCCCACCGCGCCACCTTGGAGGCCCGCCTGCCGGCCTACATGGTGCCGACACTCTGGCGTACCGCGGAGCGCCTGCCGACCGGCATCGGCGGCAAGCTCGACCGCCGCCGGCTGCCCGACATCGATCCGCACAGCGCCGTCGGTCCCGAACTCAGCGACCCGCCGCGCGGAACGCTCGAGCACACGCTCGCCGCCGCGTTCGCCGCGGCCCTCGATCTCCCGTCGGACTCGTTGAACCGCGACGCCGACTTCTTCACCGACCTGGGCGGCGATTCCCTGAGCGCGGTCGGGGTCATTACGCGGCTGCGCGTAGAGCCGGCGCCGGGCATGACCGTGCCGTCCGTACGCGATCTCTACGCCGCCCCGACGATCGCCGGGCTCGCATCACGACAAGCCGCGCTGATGCGGGCGGCCCCCGACGACGATCGCGCGACCGTCGGCCACGCGCCGTCCCTGCCGGTCGCGACGACCGAGGGGGGGACACCGATCGACGATGTCGCGCCGACCACGGATGCCGCGACGATCCCCGATCGCTCATCGATCGCCGCGGCAGGGGCGACCACCGACCGGGTCGCGACCGCCGAACGCGTAGCGATCTCCGATCCAGTGTCGACCGCCGACCGCGTCGCGAACACCCATCAAGCGTCGACCACCGTCCTCGCCCCGACCGCCGATCGCGCGACGCCCGCCCGCCGCGCCGCCGCGACCACGGCCGTCGCGACAACGACGATCGCGACATCGACCGGCTCCGCCGCAACCCCGGCTCACGCACCCTTCGCGGGCCGCCTCCTCCGCGTCGTCCGCGGCGCACCCTCGGCGGTCGATGCCGATGCCGATGCAGGCCGGCCGGACGATGCGCAGGTACGGCGTTCGACCGCGACCCAGGGCGCGATCGTCGCGGCGGCGGTGGCGGTCGGCGGCGGGGTCGCGTGGTGGTTGATCACCACGATCGCAACGGCCGTCCCCACGACGTGGAACCCGGGGTTGATCCTTCTCGCGCTTTGGCTGCTCGCGCCGCTTGCGAGCGTCCTCGGCCTCGTCCTGTCCGTCCTGTGGGCAGTTGCGATGAAGCGGGTGCTGGTTGGACGCTACGAGCCCGGCGTCATCCCCATGTGGAGCCCGCATTACCTGCGCCACTGGCTCGTTGCGCGCAGCGCCGCCGCGATTCCTTGGGGCCTGCTGGCAGGGACCGAGCTCGCGCCCTTCGTCCTGCGTCTGTTGGGAGCACGGGTCGGGCGTGGTGTCTTCGTGCACCGGGGCGCCGCGCTCGGCGGCGGGGCGTGGGACCTGCTCGAGCTGGGCGACGGCGCCGTGCTCGGTCGCGACGCGGCGCCGCGCACGGTCGAACTGCGCGACGGCTGCCTCGTGCTGGCGCCGGTCGTCCTCGGCAAGGGGGCCGTGCTCGAAACGCGTGCGGGCCTTGCGCCGGGCGCGTCGATGGGGGAAGGGGCCACGCTAACCGCCCTCTCGTGGTTGCCCGGCGACGCTGCGATCCCCTCGGGCGAGCGCTGGGACGGCGTGCCCGCGCGACCGGTGGAGCGCGTAGCGACGACGGCCGCGCCCCCTCCCAACCACCCCTGGCGTCACGCTGCGCTGCTGCTCGGGGCGCGGCTGCTCGTGGGCGAGATCATCGCGCTTTCCGTGCTCGCACCCTTGCTGGTCGCAAGCTTCATCGTGCCCGATGCGTCTGCGGCTGTGCTCGCGTGGATTGCGTCACCGCGGCTTGGGGTAGCATGGGTGTTGGCCGCTACCGTCTACGCGGCATTCGCGCTGGTGACGTCGTTGTTGCTGCGCGCCGCGTTGATCCGAGGAATGGGGCGGATGGAGCCGGGTCGCTACGGCCTCTGGAGCACCGCTGCCATCCCGATCTGGCTCAAGATGGAGCAGCTCGAGCGGGCGGGGCGTTGGCTGAGCGGTTCCCTGGCCTGGCCACCGTGGCTGCGCCTGGCAGGCATGCGGATCGGCCGCGGCTGTGAGATCAGCACCATCATCGACGTTGTGCCGGAGACGGTGCACATCGGTGAAGAGAGCTTCTTTGCGGACGGCGTCTATCTCGCAGGTCCGCGGATCGACCGTGGTGTGGTCGAGCTGCGGGCGACTACGATCGGGGCGCGCACCTTCCTGGCCAACCACTGCTACGTGCCCAGCGGAGAACGCTGGCCGGACGACCTCTTTATCGCCGTGTCGACGGTCGCAGACGCGGATCTCGTCCGCCCGGACAGCGCGTGGTTCGGACATCCGCCATTCGCGTTGCCGCGGCGTGAGCAGGTGAGCGCGGACCGCCGGCTGACCCACGAACCGCAGCTCGCGCGCCGTCTGACAAGGCTCATCTTCGAAGGCCTGCGCGTGGTGCTGCCTGGGCCGCCGCTGCTGGTGCTGGCCCTGTGGTTCGTGTTGGCGAGCGCCGCCGCGCAGCGCATGTCGGCCATGGCGCTCTACGGGCTCGCGTTACCGGTTCTCTCGCTGGCCGCGCTGGCGGTCCCCTGTCTGGCCATCCTCGCGCTGAAGTGGGGCCTGCTCGGCAGAGTTCGGCCAGGGCAGCACGCGTTCTGGTCGTGTTGGTGCGCGCGTTGGGATTTCCTGTACGTCGCGTGGGACATATGGGCGCGCGCCGTCCTGCAGGCGATCGACGGCACCCTGCTGCTCAACGCCTATCTGCGGCTAACCGGGATGGACATCGGCAAACGCGTGGCGCTTGGCGGCGGCTTCGTGCAGGTCGTCGATCCCGACATGCTGCACTTCGGGGACGGTTCCACGGTGGACTGCCAGTTCCAGGCGCATAGCTTCGAGGACCGCGTCCTCAAGATCGACCATCTTCGCATCGCGCGCGGCGCCACCGTCGGGCCTTCGACCGTGGTGTTCTACGGTGCGCACGTGGGACAGGGCACGGTCGTGGAGCCGCACGGGATCGTGATGAAGCACGAGCACTTACCGGCCGGAAGGCGCTACGTGGGCAACCCGTGTCGCGAGGCACCGCGCGACCGGTAGCCGGCGGAATGCATGTGTGGTGGTCATGGCCCCGCGCTCGCACGGTGCATTCATGTTTCACGTTTCACGTCGTTCGACGCGATCACCAGCGTGTAAACAGACTGTTTCCCCGCGCATGCTCGTCTATCCTCTAGCCCCAACTCGCCCTTTGACTCCTCGTGCAATCAAGCCGAACGACGCGTGACGGACCTGCTATGCACGCCGCGCGTTCACCGTCGGCCGGAACTCCCCTCGCGCCGGCGACCCCGCAAGCGATCAAGAAGGAAGGACTCCCCATGAAGATCACGACTCGAATCCTCACCGCGGCGGCGTTGCTGGCCCTATCCGCACTGCCCGCGCACGCCCAAGATGCGACGCCTATCGCCTTCACCGTGGACCCGACGGGCCGCGTGCAGGTCGAAGTGGAGTCGTCGGTCGAGGACTACTTCATCCTGTACTTTCGGGAGGAGCTGCCCGATGGGCCGGAGCTCCCGGTGTCCATGGCTTTGGGCGCCGACGGCACGACCACCCTCACCGAGTCCCTGGCGGCCTATCCGCAGGCGCATTACCGTGTCCAGCGCTACGACCGGGCTACTCCAGGCGATTGGGACCAAGACGGCATCGACGACGTCGAGGAGTTCGAGAACCTCGGTCGGCTCGGGCCCTTCAACGCGGCGCCGGAGATCGACGCGGAAGACGGCATGGTGACCATCCCGGATCGCGCGACCTTCGAGGCCCTCTCCTACGAGGGCGACCAGGTGCTGATCGACACCCACCTCGAAGATCTGGAGTTCGTGAAGTTCTATTTGCTCAACGCGAACACGGACAACCCGACCGTGTACTTCATGAACACCGAGACGCACCGCTCGCACGGTCAGTTCGCGCGCGCCGTGGGGCTCAGCCAGGGCGGCGGCGGCGGCCGGCCCGGTGGTGGACGCGGCGGCGTGCCCAACTCGATGCGCGGCGAGATCGTCTATCACCCGAACGTCCTCGGTCCCAACGGTGCGCTCGGCGTGTACCGCTGGGAGTTCGAACCGAACGACAACTACCCCTTCGCGGAAGTGCAGATGGCCTACGAGATGATGGCCAGAAACCTTCCCTTGCTTCAGAACGACTGGGCCTACTATCCGATGCCCAATGCCGCCCTCCCCCGCTACGAACGGGAGAAGGCGCTCTTTGACGCCTCACGCGTGAAGATCCTGCTCGAAGAGGACATCTTCGCGGACGTACGCTATCTGCCGCTCAACCTGGCGGAGGGCTACGGCCTGTTGCGGGTCATGGACCCCAACGAGCGCCCCGGCCAGCGTGACATCGTGCTCTACGAGGCCCTGCCCAACGAGATGTCCCGTGTGGGCGGCATCATCACCACCGTGCCGCAGACACCGCTCTCCCACGTGAACCTGCGCGCCATCCAGGACGGCGTGCCGAACGCGTTCATCGCGGACGCGCTTTCAGATCCGGTCATCGTCGACCTGGTCGGCAAGCACGTCTACTACAAAGTCGGCGCGCAGAGCTACGAGATGCGCGAGGCCACGTTGGCCGAGGTCGAGGCGCATTACGCGGCGCGTCGCCCCACGGAGGCCCACGTGCCGGAGCGCGATTTGAGCGCGACGGAGATCGCGCCGCTGGACCAGGTGCGCTTCGCGCAGTGGACGCGCTACGGCGTGAAGGCCGCGAACATGGCCACCCTACGCACCTTCGGCTTCCCCGAAGCCACCGTGCAAGACGGCTTCGCGGTCCCCTTCTCCTACTACGACGCCTTCATGATCCACAACGGCTTCTACGACGACGTGCGGGCCTTGCTTGCCGACCCGGAGTTCCAGGGCGACTACGACGTGCAGGAAGAGAAGCTGAAGGACCTGCGCAACGACATCGAGGACGGCGAGATGCCGCCCGCCATGCTCGACGCGCTCGCCGCGATGCACGCCTCGTACCCGGTGGGCACCCCGCTGCGCTGTCGTTCGAGCACGAACAACGAGGACCTGCCCGGTTTCAGCGGTGCCGGACTGTACGACTCGTACACGCACCGACCCGACGAAGGACACATCGAGAAATCGATCAAGCAGGTCTATGCCAGCCTGTGGAACTTCCGGGCCTTCGATGAGCGACAGTTCTACCGGATCGACCACTTCCAGACCGCGATGGGCGTGCTCGTGCACGAGAATTTCGACGACGAGCTGGCCAATGGCGTCGGCGTGAGCACGGACCCGATCTACCAGACGGACGACACGTACTACCTCAACACCCAGGTGGGCGAGGACCTCGTGACCAACCCGGACGCGCTATCGATCCCCGAGGAAATCCTGCTCGGCTCCGCGGCCGGCAGCGGCTTCACCCTCGTGCGCCCCTCCAACCAGGTCGCCGACGGCGTCCGCATCCTGAGCGACGAGTACCTCGAGCAGATGCGAGCCTACCTCGGCGTCATCGATCGCGGGTTCCGCGCGCTATACGGCGTCGCCCCGCTCGCCCCGGATTTCGCGATGGAGATCGAGTACAAGATCACCGCCGAGGGCGACCTCGCCATCAAGCAAGCGCGACCGTGGGTCTTCAGCGGGGCGCCGACCGGCCCCGTCGAGCCACCGGCGACGCCGACCCCGGGCGCGACGGCGAGGCCTCCCGCTCCGACCCCGACCGCGCCGACGGGACCGAACGCGGCGACGCTCTACCTGCCGCTGGCCTGGAACGCGCAGCCGTAGGTGTAGGCCAAAGCCCCTATGCTGGGTTGACGAAGAGGCAGCCCTT
>JAJCYU010000337.1 GCA_029262755.1 Anaerolineae bacterium | reverse complement strand
GTCGAGAAAGTCGCGCTTGATTTTCAAATCGTCTTGGGCCCAGATCGCGTTGGCGATGGTGAGCGTTTCGTCGGCGCCGCGCTCCGCGAGGTGTGGCAACAGACGGGCCCACCGTGCGTTCATATCGCCGGAGTCCATCTGCTCGACGTGTAGGACTCGCCGCATCTGCTCGGCGGTCGCGCCCGAAGCCCCAGTACTCACCATGGCCAATGCCGCATGGATTGAAACGGGAGAGAGGATCGTGTTCTGCGTCGTGTCCTGCCCCGTTCGCTCGAGCATCTCGAAGCCAAACTCTGCGATCGCCGCGCTCAAGACCGCATCGGACTGCTGCAAGCTCGGGGCAGGCTCGTTGAGCGTGGCCTCCGTATCCACGACCGCAGCCGGGCTGCATCCGTTCAACGGAAACAGCAGCACGGCACAGAGCAACGCGGCGAGTCGGCCGCTCCAGGCCGCTTGAGGTCCGAGAAACTTCGGCCTCAATGCCATCCATGCCGCGGGCACGCTGGCCAATTGCGCTGAACTCATGGTGAATCTCCTCCGTGGGTCCCAACAAGAACCGACCGGGACGGGTGAATTGCCGGCCAAGGAACGTTAGGCCTGGCAGCAGAGTTCCCGCGGTCGAGACGCGGGTGCACCCTTCGCCGATTGAACGGTTGCGAGAGCAGGGTCGGCATCCTCCAGGACCACGAGCACCGGGCTACGCACCAAACGCGGGCGACGGCGGAGAGGACGGCGCGAGCGCGCCGTGGATGGTCTACCCGAATTCCGAACACCGGGGACGTGATCGCGCGTGGTCGGCCGCACGTACGTGGCCGGCCATCGGCCCGCACGCGCGCGGCACATGCGCGTCACGGATATGGTACGCTGGAGCGCAGAGCGGAACACAGTGCTCCGCGGGGAGGGGGGTTAGGCATGAGCGACACGATTCGCATCACCGGTCCGCGTCCAATCACGCATGTCGCCGCGTCGGGCGTTGAGGTCACCTTCGATTGCACGGTGCGCGGGGCACCCGACGACGCAACGCTGCAATGGAGGATCGGCCGGCCTAACGCCGGCCTTGAGTCCTTCACGGACCTGGACGCCGCCGCAGGAGCCAGCCTCACCGTGGCGGCGAAAGAGGAGCATGATTTCGTGCTCGAGGTGCGCCCCGAAGAGGGCGAGGTCGCCACGAGCGCGCGGGCGCAGCTTCGCCTGGCCAAAGAGCCGGTAGCGGCGCCCCCGTGGGAATACGATGAGGACTTCACGCAGCGCACGTTCTGGCGGCTCGCCCTCGTGTGGCTGGCCCCAATCGGCGCGCTGCTCGCGGCCATGGACATCGCGCGCGGCGCGTTGGCCGAAGAGGCCGTTGCCGTTCTGGTCGTCCTGCAGCTCCTGGCAGTTGCAACCGCCCTGTCGATGGCTGCGGCCTACGTGGCGCTTATGGAAGTACGCGGCATGTCTCGCGCGGCGCCCAAGAAGGCGCCAGAGGATGTGCAGCAGGCTAGCAAGGGCGGCGATGAGCTCGCTGCGGCCGCCGGAGGCATCGTCGGCAAGGTCGTCGAGGGCGCGCCGCGGATCATCGAGACCTTCGGCAAGCTACGGGTCTCCGCCGCGCTCATGCTCCTGACCGCCGTGACCATCCTTGCAGCCGCCGCGCTAGGCTGGCGCGCTCTGGGGGATGCAAACGCGTCGCCGACTCCGCCGCCCGGCGCGACGTCCGCAGCCTCCGCCCCGGAACCATCGACGCAGGAAGCTCCGCGCGACGATCACGCCACGCCGCCCGCGGAGAATGCCGGCACGACCGCCGATGCGACGCTCGACAGCGACTCGTCGAGCGATGGCGAAGGCGCCGACGCTGGCGTCGCGGAAGGGACACCGCCGCGCGGAGCCTCCACAACGGCAGATCTGGATGAGGGCGCAGGCCCGGCTCCGACCGGCGACGCACCGTAGTGTCGGTATGCGCGTCGTAGGTGACCTTTCTTGCTGCCACCAGTACTTGCCGACCTTGTTGCTTAGATAGGCAATGACGACCTCGGCAAGATCTGCCCGACTCTCCGAGGCTCCCAAACCTCTGCGCTGTGCTCCCGGGCGGGAACGCGCCGATCGATGACGTCTTCGACGCTGCAGACGCGGCGTGGATCGCACGGCGCGTGGCGCGGGGGGTGGCGGGGTCTCTGCCACCGGGACGCGAGCAGGCCTCGGGCGGTCGCATCTGGTATTGATGGGATAGCCGCCGCGCGAAGACCGTTCCAAGAGGACGACGCCCCATGACCACCCAGATCCACCCCATCGCCCTCGGTTTCGACACCGTCTACGTGCTGCGTGGCGATGGTCAGGATGGCCACGACGGCGCCGTCGTCCTCGACGCGGGCCAGCCGCGCAAGGAGCGCGCCTTCCTTGCGGGCCTCGCGCGCGCCGGCATCGCGCCGAAGGACGTACGGCTGGTGCTGCTCACCCACGCGCATTGGGACCATATGGGAACCGCCGCGGCCATCCGCGCGGTCACCGGCGCGCCCCTGGCGGTCCACGAGGCGGAGGCCGCGTGGGTGCGTGCCGGCGACCCGCCCTTGCCGCCCGGTGTCACCCGCTGGGGCCGGACGTTCATGGCCATCCACCACCTCTTCGAGCCGCTCATCCACGTGCCGCCGGCCGAGGTCGACCTGGAGCTCAGTGACGCGCCCTACGACCTGAGGCCCTACGGCATCCCCGGCACCGCCATCCACACCCCCGGCCACTCGCCCGGCTCCATCTCCGTCATCCTCGACAGCGGCGAGGCGCTCGTGGGCGACCTGGCGATGAACCGCATCCCGCTGCGCCTCACGCCGGGCCTGCCGATCTTCGCGGACGACCCCGACGCCGTCTTGCGCAGCTGGCACTCGGTGCTGGCCCACGCGGTGCACACGATCTACCCGGCGCACGGCAAGCCCTTCCCGGCCGACGTCATGCGGCGGGCGGTGGGGGATCGCGGGGGATGCTCCCGGTAACCATGGATGCTCAACACGCAGTGCCGACGAGCGGCTCTAGCCGGTCGTCGAGCTGCGGAGATCGATCGTTATTCTGCAACGACGATCGACCGTACAATCGCATTGGGTAGCATCTCAACTTCGCCAAGTGCGAATCGCGCTTCCGGTCCCTTCACCACGCTCAAGAGGGTCGCCGGGACGAGACGGAGAACTCTGTGAATGACGACCGCAACCCGGACAAGAAGGCAACTCAGGATGCGGCGGCCGAAGCGGACGCGGCACTGCAGGCTCTGATTGCCAAGCAAGCCGCAGCACAGCAGGTTCTCAAGGATGCCGAGGCAACACTGGCGGAGGCGAAGCGAGCAGCATCCGAAGCGAACACGGCAAAGCAGGCTTTGATTGCCAAGCAAGCCGCAGCACAGCAGGCGCTCAAGGCGACTCAGGATGCCGAGTCGAAGCAAGCGGCGGCGAAGCAACCAGCAGCCGACGCGGACGCGGCACAGCAGGCTTGGATCGCCACGCAAGCCGCAGCACAGCAGGCGCTCAAGGCGGCCCAGGATGCCAAG
>JAJCYU010000336.1 GCA_029262755.1 Anaerolineae bacterium | reverse complement strand
CCGGGGACCAAGGGTGTGGCGGTGGGCGCGACGCCGAAGGTCACGGTGATCGCGTTGTTGGACGCGGCGCGCTCCGTCGGGCACTCGGGCTCGAGGAGGACGCCGGACGCGTCGCGGTTCGCGTCGACGAGCACCGTGTGCGGTGGTTCTTGGCCCGGCGCAGGGCTCCAGATCGCTTCGACCTCAACGTACGCGCCCGCCGCGAGGGAGCGGGTGAGGATCCTCGTGGCGAACAGGCGCTCGCCCTCCTGGAACCGGACGCCAAGGCCGGGCCGGGTGCCGGAGAGTCCCGCGTTGCCGATCCGAGCCTGGATCCGTACATCGCCCGATCCGTCGCCGAGCGGGGTGGCGCTTGCGCCGCCGACCGTAATGTCCGGGCGGGCGCCGGGTGCGCCCGCGGGCGGGGGCTGGGTACGAAAGCTGTTGTGGGTGAGCCAGTTTGGACGCGGCGCCGGCGGCACCTTGCCATCGTCCGCGATGTGGTCGCCGTGGAATGCGTGCTGGTTCCATACGGGCCGCGCGGCCGTCCACGCCGGGTTGCCGTAGGCGCGCACGCCGCTTAGACCGCTGCGCGTGTCCTGGCCCGTCGGCAGGACCATGTTGATCTGGCCGTCGCCCGTGATGTCGGCGAAGACGGGCATTTCGCGTAGGGTGTTGCTCGGGCTGGGCGTCTGCCAGACGATGCGCAGCCGCTGGCCGGCTTCGTCGAGTTGGATCAGGTAGGCCAGGTGTTCATCCGTGTAGGCCAGCTCGGCGCGGCCGTCGCCGTCCAGGTCGGCGGCCGCGATGCCCGTCTTCGCGGAGTTGTCGTCGTCGATGTTGAGGCTGAAGATGCCGCCGTCGCTTTCCCGGCTTCGGAAGCGGAACACCGCGAGGCGGCGTTGGCCGGCAACCGCGATCTCCGGCCAGCCGTCCCCGTCCATGTCGGCGATCGCGGGCGGCCCGCCGCGCGCGCCGCTGCCCGGGGTCAGGGGGCGCACGGGGAACGGCGCCGCCCACAGAAGCGTGCCCAGGCGCGCGTCGACCACGCGCACGACGCCCTCCGGATTGTCGCGCGGTCCCACGCGACGCACGTCCACGATGTCGGGCGAGCCATCGCGATCGATATCGGCCACCGCCTGCTCCCAGCTATGGCCGGAGAGGGCGCCGTAGGTCCGCAGCAGCGCGCCCGCGGCGTCGACGAGTCGCGCGCCGCTGAGGATCTCGAGACCGCGTATTGGAGCGTCATCCGAGTCCAAGGGCCGCAGCAGATCGCCGTTGAAGTCGGCCGCCAGCGCCGCGGGGGTATCCCCGAAACGGGGCGCGCCGTTGGCGCCTTCAAGAGCCCAGCCGCCGGCGAGGACTTCCGGCCGGCCGTCCGCATCGATATCCGCGATGGAGATCCGGGTGTCTTCCGCGAGTGCAAGCTCCACGTCGCGTCGCCAGCGCTGCGCGCCACGCGCGTCGAAGGCGATCAGGGCCTGCAGACCGCGGGCCGCCGCAACGATCTCTGGCCGTCCGTCGCCATTGAGGTCGGCCGTAGCGGGCGTGATGAAGGGGTAGAGCAAGAGGCTGTCCGCATCCGCCGTCCAGAGGGTCGCGCCGTCGCGGCCGGAGACCGCACGCAACACCCCGGCCGCCTGACCGCCGTCGCCGCGCGCCTTGTCGCGGCTGATGAACAGCACCTCCGGCAGGCCGTCCGCGTCGAGATCGATGACCAACGGAGCCATCTCGACCTCGACCGCCCACGGCGCTTGTTCCGGCCCACCGGCGGGCGGCCACCGCCACAGCAAACGGGGCGCGCCCTCACCGGCAAGGTCGACCAAGCGCTCGGGCACGGCACATCGGGCAGCCGAATGCGCGATGTTGTTGCCCTCGTCCTGCTCCAGAATGGCGTCGGCGGGATCGACGAACGCGAGTACCCGGTTGTCGCGAAAGGTCGTGCGCCCGGCGAGCGTGACCGTTACCGGCGCCACGGTATCGGGGGCAAGGTCGCGCAGCGTAGCCGCGCCGAGTGCGAGGTCCGCCGGACCCAGCAGACCGTCGTGGTCCCGGTCCTCAAACACCCGCAACGTCGCCGTGCCCGTCAATGCGGCGCTGCCGGCGTTTCGGACATGCGCGACTACATCGCCTGCCACGTCGAAGGTCTGTGGATCGGAGCGCAGCAGGCGGCCGTCCAGTGCGGACAGGACGAGGTCGATGGGCGGAGGTGGCGTCCCGACGGGTACGATATCGGTCGCTGTGGCGCTCGGCGTTGCCTGCTGAAACGCCCGCGCGGCGGCCGGGTGGTGGATCTTTGGCGCCTTCGATCGCGAGGCCACGGCGTTGGTGGGCATCCCCGCCGACGGGAGCCACAGCAAGATGCAAAGCGCGATCCATGCGCCTGGCCAACCGCGGACGAAGGCTCCGCGGCGCTCGCTCATCCTTGGCGCGGCTCCTCACGTGGACCGGTGCGCTCTTCCTCGAGCGGGCGGAAACCCTCGCCGAGCACTTGCTCGACGGGCGAAACGATCACGAAGGCCTTGCGATCGACCGACTCGACTACGGAGCGCAGTTGCGCGACCTCGGTAACGGTGAGCGCACACAGCAGGACCGCGCGGTCGTCGCCGGAGTACATCCCGCGCGCGGGCATGGAGGTCACGCCGCGGTGCAGGTCGCTCAAGATGCCCGCCGCGACCGCGTCCGGCTTACCGGTCACGATAAAGGTAACGAGCTGCGAGCGCTTACGGCTTGGACGAAACCAGGCGCGTTCACCCCTGCGCTTGACCCCGCGCACGGCTGGCCCGTAGCGCGGCAGCACTTCGCCCGCCGATTGCTGTAGTCCGATGGTCAGCATGCCCGCGGCCATGACGAAGACGTTGAACGCCAGACCCACCGCCACGATGAGCTGTCCGGGAATGGGGCCGATCGCCGCATTGGCGAAGAAGATCTCCGGCACGAGCAACTGGCTCTCGGAATAGGCTTGGACCGGGTGGAGCCAGACCTTCAGCAGCCACGCGACCCCGAGCAGGACGTAGATCCACATGTAGTTGCGCCGGAAACGCCGACCGAGGGCCTCCCAGCGCGAGATCGGGAACTCGGGGTGAAGGAGGTTCTCTGCGAGGCTCTCGGCCCAATCGGGTGAGGGATGAAAGGGCGGCACGAGCATCGCGGCGAAGAAGTCGGTCTCCATCAGGCGTACGCGCGAGCTCCAAAGCTCGTAGTAGCGATAGCGCCGTGCTTCCGCCATGAGGAAGATCGTGACCAACAGCGTGCTCAGGATGATCACACCGTGCTCGCTGCCTTCACCTGCCACCGCCGTGCCGCCCGCGCTGAACGCGAAGGAGATCGCAGCGCCCGTGGTCAGCACGGCCCAATTCGTCGTGGCATCCAGCCGTTGCCGCCACATGTTGGAACGCGTGATCTCGCCGCGGAACAAGTGCACCATGGCCGTGTTGAACTCGCCGGCTCGCAACTCGTAGCCGCGGTAGGTCCATACGGCGTCGTCGGTCTGGGGCTCGGTGTCGGTGTGGGGCGGCTTGTCGGTCGGATCGGGAACGCCGGTGGCGGGTGGGGGTTGCGTGGAACCACGGAGGAGGCCGCTCTCTTCGCCCGACTGGCCGCGTGGAGCGCGAGGTGTACTCGGCGTGTTGACCGCGATGGCCGCGGGACCCACGCCGCCGGCGGCCGACGAGTCGGCCTCGGAGGCAGCCTCGTCGGCTTCGGAGGGCCTCGCCGGGCTCGTGCGGGATACCTCCTCGGACGCGTCGCCGCGCGCTCCCGGCTCCTTCGCCTCATCGGCTGACATGGTGTGTTCTCCCCGCGTTGCGGCGCATCGTGTGCTCGCGTCGACCGGACGGCCATTCTAGCATCGGGCTCGCGGGTTCTTGACCGGCCCTGCGACCATCCTACGATAGGCTCCCATCGTTGCCCCGCCTCCGGAGCCCGCTATGACCGCCCGTTCCCCGAGCACCCTTCCAGGCGCCGCGGCCCATCCGCTGTCACGCCTGCTGCGCTACGCGCGCTCGTATCGTCGGCGCGTTTGGACCGCATCCCTCTTTTCCGTGCTCAACAAGCTCTTCGACCTTGCGCCGCCGCTGCTGATCGGCGCGGCCGTGGACGTCGTCGTGGAGCGCGAGGGCTCGTTTGTGGCCTCCTGGGCCGAGCGGCTGGGCTGGGCCGGCGCGCCGAGCGCGACCGAGCAACTGTGGATCCTGGCGGCGGCCACGGTCTTCATCTGGTCCTTTGAGTCCTTGTTCGAATATCTGTGGGGAGTCTGGTGGCGCAACCTCGCCCAGTCCCTGCAACACGATCTGCGCCTGGATGCCTACGGGCACGTGCAGGACCTGGAGCTGGCCTACTTCGAGGACCGCTCGACGGGCGGGCTCATGGCCGTGCTGAACGACGACGTAAACCAGCTGGAACGCTTCTTGGACGGCGGCGCCAACGACATGCTGCAGGTGAGCACGACCGTGATCGTGATCGGCGCCATCTTCTTCACGATTGCGCCCGAGGTCGCGTGGCTCAGCTTCCTGCCCATGCCCTTCGTGTTGTGGGGCGGGTTTCGCTACCAGAAGCTGCTCGAGCCGCGCTACGCCGCGGTGCGCGAACGGGTGTCTGCGCTCAACAGCTTGTTGGCCAACAACCTCGGCGGCATCGCCACCATCAAGAGCTTTACGACCGAGGGCTACGAGGCGGCACGCGTCGAGACGGAGAGCCGCCGCTACCAGGACGCGAACGCAAGCGCGATTCGGCTGAGCTCGGCCTTCTCACCGCTGATCCGCATGCTCATCGTCATCGGCTTCACAGGCACCCTCGTTTGGGGCGGCATGCAGACGCTGCGCCCGGTCGATCCGCTGGCCGCCGGCGCCTTCAGCGTCCTGGTCTTCATGACCCAGCGCCTGCTCTGGCCTCTCACACGGCTCGGACAGACCTTCGACCTCTACCAACGCGCGATGGCGTCCACCGCGCGCGTGCTCGATCTGCTCGACACGCCCATCGGCATTCGCGACGGCGCCGACCCGCTGCCCCTGGACCAGGTGCGCGGCGAGATTGCGCTCGAGGACCTGCGCTTTGCGTACAGCGAGGGCCCCGACGTGGTCGCCGATCTCTCGCTCGCGATCCCCGCCGGCCGCACGGTCGCCTTCGTGGGCTCCACGGGCGCGGGCAAGAGCACGTTGGTCAAGCTGCTGCTGCGCTTTTACGACCCCACCGCCGGCCGCATCACGCTCGACGGCGTCGACCTGCGCGATCTGCGCCTGGCCGATCTGCGCCGCGCGATCGGCTACGTCAGCCAAGACGTCTTCCTCTTCCACGGCACGGTGCGCGAGAACATCGCCTACGGCCGCCCCGACGCCGCAGACGAGGACATCGTGGCCGCCGCCCGCATCGCAGAGGCCGACGACTTCGTACGCGCCCTGCCCGCCGGCTACGACACGATCGTCGGCGAGCGCGGCCAAAAGCTATCCGGCGGCCAACGCCAGCGCATCTCGATCGCCCGCGCCGTCCTGCGCGACCCGCCCGTCCTCGTGCTCGACGAAGCCACGAGCTCCGTGGACAACGAGACGGAGGCCGCCATCCAACGCTCGCTGGAGCGCCTGGCCGTGGGCCGCACGACGATCGTGATCGCCCACCGCCTGTCCACGGTCCGCAACGCGGACGCGATCTACGTCTTGGAACGCGGCCGCATCGTCGAGCACGGCCGCCACGAGGAGCTGGCGGCGGCGGACGGTATCTATGCGGCGCTGTGGCGCGTGCAGACGGGGGAGCGGGTGGAGGTTGATGCGGCGGCGGAGGGTTGAGCGCGACACGTGGGGCGGATGGGGCGCAAGTGCCGCGTGGGGTGGGCGGGTCGCAAGCGCCGCGCGGGTCGGGAGAGACCGTTGGGGCGAGTGGGGCGAGTGGGCCCGTCGACCGACGTGATTCGAGTGGATCGCGTGGTGCGCTCCCCGGACGCGCGTCGCCGGAAGCGACATGGACACGGTGGGCCGTTCTTGGTGCGTTGTTCTGGTCTATCTTCGTTACAGCCATCGTCGCCGGTTGGCTCCCGACCACGGCGGCGATGCCCTCGTGGCGGATCGGGCTCGACGTCGCGTTGGCGCTGGCACCTTTGGTCTTGGTGCCGTTGGCGCTGTCGATGTTGGTCGTCCCGAAACGAGATGGACGCCCTGTCGCGGTGGAGCACTGGGCACGTCGGCTGCACCCAGCCGCGGCCGCCCTCGTAGTCGTGGGACTTGCGCTCGAACCGGGCATGTTCGCGGCGCTCATGACACTCCCGTGGCTCCTCGAAGCCGCCCTGCTCGCTTGCTACGGCCTATGGCGTCTCGCCGGATATGGTTTGAGCAGCCTGGATGACGTCGTCGCTTCCGGAGCGCTGCTCTATCTGCCACTTGCGGCATTCTGGTGGCTGGCGTCCGCGGCCGGCTGGAGCCTCGGCTATTCCGAGGTGCTCGTGCAACTGACCGCGATTCACTTCCACTTCGCCGGCTTCGCCGCTGGTGCGGTCGCAGGTTTGGCCGGGCGGCGCGTCTTGCCGTCGCGCCGCGGCTGGCGCGCTGCGTACCGAGCAGGCGCGCTCGTCGTGCTCTTCGGCCCGATCATGGTGGCCGTGGGCATCGCCTTCTCGCCCGCGACGGAGGTCGTGGCGGCCATCGTACTTGCGCTCGGTATGTCTACGTTGGCGGTTGTGCTCGTGGCCGAGGTTGCGCGCAAGGTCCCGCACCGTGGCGCAGCGCTGCTGCTCACGATCTCCGGGCTCGCGCTCGGGATTCCAATGATCTTGGCTGCCCTGTACGCCGTCGGCGAGCTGCGCGGAACCGTGCTGGTAACCGTGCCCACGATGGCCCGGTATCACGGCCTTTTCAACGCGTTCGGCTTCGCACTTTGCGGCCTGCTCAGCCTGCGGTTCGCCCCAACCGCCGCCCGACGCTCAACGCTGTGCCCACCATTCTCGCGCCTATCGGCCAGTCGCTTCGTTGGGCCTGACTTCTTCGACCGAATGGGGCTAGTGCACGCCGGGGAGCCGATCACCGGTTTCGTAGCGGACATGGACGCCTTCGCCCGTGATGGCTTCGCCCCTTCCGAGCTTCACCCGGCCGTGCGCGGCTTCTACCAACACACGGCCGACTACTCGATCGAAGCCACGGCACTTTGGTCGCCCGGATTCCGCCTTGGCGGCCGCGTCTTCCGTCGTTTCGGTCGTCGCGTCGGCCAACTCGGCCTACCTACAAACGAGACCCACGACCAAGCCATGCGAAGCCGCCTCGTCGCCCTCGACGGCCACCGTGATGGACGCGGGGACGTGCGCGCCTGGGTGCGCACCTACGTCGCGTCGGGCGAGTGCGTTTACGCGGCCGCCTATGCCCTCCATCGCCACGAGGGCATCCCCTACATGAACATCGCGTTTCCGTTGCCGGGCGGCAGCTTGACCAGCATCTTGCGCCTGGACCCGGTCCCGGGCCGCCCGGGAGGATTGGCGCTCGGCACGTTGCCGGCCGGCGACAAGCACGGTGACGAGGGCGTCTACTACGCCAACCGCTGGTTGCCGATCCGGCTGCCGCTCAATGAGCTCATCACGGTGTGGGTGGAGCCAAGCGAGGAGCGTGACGAACGTGTGGGAACGGATGCCCCGGTTCGAGCACGGCACGACATGTGGCTGTTCGGGCTGCGGTACTTACGGATCGACTACGTGCTGACGCGGGAGCTGGAAGGGTAGGGCGCGGAAATCCATCGCGATCGCCACTCTCCGCTCTACGCCCGTCCGGGACGACGCACGTGCAACGGTAAGATCGTACAGTGACTCGGCTCCGAACTCGGAGCGCGGGCACTCGGCGTCTCCGGGGCGAAGAGCGCACAGGGCGTGAGGCGTAACCATGGAAAACGGCATGAAGCTCTGGCATCGAACAGCAGCCGGCGGAGGTATCGCGCTGATTCTGATTGCAGGACTCGCGTGGAACGTGCTCCCTGCGCAGCGCGACGCGCAGCGCAGCACGTCACCGCGAATCGCCAACGCGCAGAGTCCGGGCAACGCGATTGCGGCGTATCTGCCGTTGGTCGGCAACTTCGAGGCGCTTGGTCTGCGCAAGAATTCGGCACAGGCACGGCAGGGATCCTGGTCGCGGCTCGCGAAGACGGATGACATCCGCAAGATGCTCTACGATCCGCGGCACGAGACCGTGTGGGTCGCCACGCGCGGCGGGCTATTGCGCTGGCCGGTCGATGCTCGAAGGCCGACGGAGGAGACCTTCGCGGACGCCAAGGACATCGCGCTGGAACCGGACGGTGTGCTCTGGGTCGCCGATGGTGGCACGAGCCTACGCCGGCGCACGCCCGACGGCCGTTGGGGCACGGTGGACAGCGACCTGTTTCGCAGCGAGGGCATCCAGTGGGTCTCGATTGGAAGCGATCTGGTGGCGGTCGCCGGTGCATCGCATTTGTTGACGCGCAAGGGTGACGGGCCATGGGAATTGGAGCTCGACTTGGCGCCATCAGATGGCACACGAACCGTCAACGGTCTTTTCGTCGACGAGAGCGATGCGGTCTGGGTGTCGATTGTCGACGAGTTTCACGCCTACGAGTATCCATCGCTAGTCCATAGGCGCAGCCCACGCGGAAGGTGGACCGTGATCACGCCGACCATTGAGGCGGAGTGGTTTCAGCCGCCGTCCCAAGCCGCCTCCTTCGCCCAAGCCCCGGACGACGGCGTCTGGCTCCTGACGGGTCCTGGCTTCGGCCTTCTGCAACCGGATGGAACGTGGACGACCTTGATGACGCACGAGGACCTGACGGAGGCCGGAATCGTTGCCATGGCGGACGAGATCCCGTGGCTGCTCGCCTACAACGGACATCGTCGCTGGACCTCGATCGACACGGAGCCGGACGTCTTCTTGACGCAGGATTCCGCGGGTCGAAAGTTGGAAGCAAGAGCCGGTGTCGCAACGGCGAATCACGGAGTTTGGCTAGGAATCCCTTCTCTCGGTGTGGCCCTCCCTCATGACCCTGGCAAGCTCCACCTGCCCCCCGGGCAGCAAGCGTGGCGACCCATGCCCCTGGAGAGCAGTTTTGACATCGAGGTAGTACAGGACATGGCCGTCGATTCTTCGGGCGCGACCTGGTTGGATGAGTCCTTCGGCAGCATTCGAAGATTGGAGAACGACGGCCGTATGGTGCGATTCCCAAGTAGTTCAAACCACCAAGTTGCGACGATCCTGCCAGATGCACGGGGAGTGACATGGGTCCATGCCGGAGGGTGGCCACGACCATGGCGTACGGCGGGGGAAGGCGCGCTGGAGCCGTTTGAGGGCTTTCACGAACTGCTCGAGACACGCTCCGGCAACAACGAAGGGTGGACCGGCCTCCAATGGCTATCCCTCGATCGACTGGAACGCGTTTGGGTGGGGACGACCGAGGGAATCTTGGTTCCGCAGACCGACGATACGTGGGAGCTCGTCTCGGTTGAACACGGGTTGTTGGATACACGCGTGGACTATCTACGCCCACTATCGAGCGGCGGCATGCTCGCCGTGATCAACCTGCGGGAGGAAGATGCGATTGATGGTCAATATGACTATGCGTTCCACGTCCAGCCGATCGGCCCTGACGGGGTGCCCGGCGCTTCGCACCGATTGCAGATCCGACGTGAAGGAGAAGCAGACGTGGGCGCGGCACGGTCGGTTCGGGACCTCGCGGTGGACTGGGACGGCGCGCTTTGGATGGTCAATTCAGACGGTCTGTGGTTTGCGCCTGAAGTCGGCGCCCCGCTGTCGCTCGTCGAGGACCAGCCCCGGGAAATCGTGCGCTATCCGACGCGCCTCATGACGACCGAGGATCGAGGCTTATGGGTCGGGTACTTCTACGGCGTCGCGCAGTTGCCCGCGAACGGGGAGTGGCGAGTTTGGACGTTTCACGATGGATTGAGCAGCGGCGAGGTCTTCTGGCTATCGCAGGGCAGGGACGACAGCGTCCTGGTCGGCATGGATGATGGGCTCTTCCGAGTTTCGACCACCGGTGCGATTCACGGTCCCTATCGTGGCTCGGGCGATGGCCGGCAGTCCGCGTTCTGGGATTACAGGGTGCGGAGCGCCTTGGATCGACCGGACGGGTCCACGTGGATTCTTGGCGAGAACGGCCTGATGACCGAAGTCACCCCGGACGGCGATCCGCTGGCCGTGTTCGCGGTTCATGATTGGGCGCATGCCCGGGACGGGACGCAGTTCCATCCCCGGAGCGATGGCGCGATATGGATCGCCACGCAGGCGGGCATCGCCCGCAGAGCGGCAGGCGGCGGTCCGTGGCGCACGTGGCAGACCGGTGACGGCTTGCGCGCCGGTCCGACCACCGCATTGCTGTCAACCGCGAATGGGATGGCTTGGGCGGGTCACGGCGTGGTCGGACGCCCGCGACAGGATACCGAACGCGCGCAGGGCATGAGCGCATATACCCCTGCGGAGGGTTGGCGACCCGAAGAGCACCACGAGCTCGATGACTACGAAATCCACGCTCTCGCCGGCGACGCCGACGGACAGGTGTGGGCCGGCCGGTTCACTCGCGACACCAACGGCGCACTCGTGGCGCAAGGGCTCGTCCGGCGCGGCACCGACGGCGCATGGACACGCGTCCCGGATCCCGACGGACGCCCCACGATCGAGGCGGCGGAGATTGTGTTCAGCCGAGGCGGCGTCGGCTGGATTCGTCCGAACCCGGGGTCGATGCAGGGCGTGTATCGGATCGGCTTGGACGGCCGTATTGAAGACGAGGACGTTGGCTTTCCCGTCGGCGGTGTATCGGACATGCACCCCGACACGGAGGGCGGCGTGTGGTTCGCCACAACGGCGGGTGCGTTCCACGTTGAAGATGACGGCCAGGTTGTGCAGGTCTTCGCGCGCGGGCAGTTGCCGGACAACGACGTCAGCCATGTCGTGGCGGATGCGTCGGGCCGCGTGCATTTCGCCACGCCCTGCTGCGGCATCGCGACCTACCGCAAGGGCCCGGATTGGCGCACGGAGATCTCGCGGCCGCGGTAGGGTTCGCGGTGGAAGGCAAGCGAGCATAGAGGAGGCTTCCATGCGACACGGCGACAAACACATGACCATGTCTCTGCCTAGACTCTTGTTGCTCGTCATCGTCGCTGGGATTTGGGTGCCCATCAATTCTCCGGAGAGCTCGCTTGCCCGCGAGTTTGGTGCTGGTTCGTCTTTGAACTCGAATCCGTGCGACCGGATCAAGTCCAAGGGGCTGCGTCCGGGCGATCCACCTGGGACGCAGTGGTTTGGTGAAAGCGAGACGAACTTGCGTTTCCTTGGTTGGGGCTACTTCAGTGCGAAGGACCGCTGCACCTTTCTACGCACTTCACCGCTGCCGACGCACGAAAGGGCCGCGATTCGTGCCGTGCTGTTGGAACCCGCCCGGTTGCGTCTCGAGAACGAAGGCTTCCACACAGAGTTTGGCCCGGAGTACCCAAACGAGCATGGCTCATCCCTGCAGTACTGGAAGGCGCCGGGCACCCGCGGCAGAATTTGGGTCGAGATCACACCCGTGGACCGCGGACGTGTCCACGTCGAGTGGCGGATGAAGGAAATGCGGTCTCGGTGGGACGACGCCGGCTTCGTGGGATCGATTGCTGTGCCGGCGGTCCCGTTGCGGTAGACGCGAACCGGAACCTGCTTCTACCGAACGTGGCGGCGGGTTCCCAAGATGATGGCGCACCCGAAGCACCGTATTGGCTAGTTTCCGCGCGTGACTCGGCGCTGCCTATTCTCGACCACCCTCTCGCAAGTCCAGCCGTTGCGAGCAGCCTACCGAGACAGGGCGTGCCGAACCAATTGGTGCGCCGTGGCGGACGGGCAGCAATGCATTTCTCTGGGCACCACCGAAGCCGGTTCGCGGCGGTTGCGGGCCTCTTCGCTCAGGCGGCCTCGTGGCCCAGAATGCGCAGCCCGGTCTCGACGACCAGGCGCGCGCCGTCCGGGATGTGCAGCGCGTCGCCGCGCTCGTTGGTCTCCGCCACGAGCTCGTCGGCGGCGTCGTAGGCGCGGATCACCATGCGGTCCAGACCGCGCGGAGCTGGGCTCCGGATGAGCGCCCCACCCCGCTCGAACTCCGAACCGTGGCAGGGGCAGATGAACTTCGCCTGGTTTGGTTTCCACTGGTAGATGCAACCCAAGTGGGGACAGACCTTGTAGAGCGCGATCGCGGCTCCCTCGTCGTCCACGACCCACCAGAACTTGGCCTTGTGGAATGGCTCCGGATCAGCGCCGATTCCGGGCAGGATCTCGGCGAGCCCAAGGTCCACAGGCCCGCCGAACTCGCCGGGGCCAAGTCGTGGCATTGCGAATTGATAGAACACCACCGCCGTCTCGGCCGTCAGCACGCCAAGCGACGCCAGCCAGGCATAGTTGAGGAAGGTGCGCCTCGACATCTCGCGAAGCGGATCTGTGCCAGCACCCTGTTGCAATAGTCGGGTATCGACGGTCATGTCCCGCCCTCCTCGTAGATGCAGTGCTTCGTCCCTCGTGTAACCAGCGTACGTACGGCCGGTTCCGTTCGGGTCCGAGCGACGTCCATCCCGTGCAGCTCAGTGGGCGACCCTCCCGGGCCCGCCAGGCCTCAAGGTACGCGCACGTTGGGAGTGGCGTGGAACCGCCGCGCCGATGGGAACGTTCATCACCCATCGTCCGTCCCTGCACAGCAAACCGCGCACCGCTCCTTCGGCCCCATCCCGCATCACCAGAGCAGGAGAACCGCCATGGCCACGCTCATCCAAGCCATCACCCGCTACCGCCCCCGCCTGGTCGTTCGCCGAACGATCGGCCTCGACACGCTCGCGGTACGCATGGCCCACGGCACGCTCGTGTCCGGTCCGATCGCCCGTCTTGTCCTGGACACGCTGAGCGAGGAGCTGACGAACGCCCTGCGCGCCGGCGAAGCCGTTCGATTGCCCGGCATCGGCCGATTCGCCCTGGAGCTACGCGCCGATGGCACCGTCCGCCCGGTGCTGCGGATGGCCCAATCGCTTCGCTACGCGGTGGGGGATCTCGGCGCGTATCGGGGCGAGGTCCGGAACGCGCACCACGTCGGGATGACGGCGGCAGAGATGGCTGCGCTGTGGAACGCCGAGCATCCGAATGATCCGGTGGCGGTGGTGGGTGAGCGTCAGGGTGTAAGTGACGACGTTACTGGAGTGGGCGAAGGTCTTGCGCCTGGCAGGCTCGGGACGGCAGCCAAGGCTCGGGTCAACGCCGGGTAAGGCCAACAGACAGCCGCTGAGTGGGGTAGACACAGCCCCTGAGTCGTAATGACTCAGGGGCTGTGTCGTTCGTGTTCTAGTGCAGGGTGATGACCGTGCTCTTGCTGTAGTGTGCATGCGCAAGGCTAGATTGGCCTTCGATCCTCCTGTCAACTGACCGGGTCCCTGTCTTTGAGCCGCTGAGGCCATTGGTACCGCACGCAGAGCGTTCTGCAGGCCACGTCGTCGATAGCCCTCGCAACGTCCGCCGGCTGCGCTGTCGACCCGACGGCCGTGAGTCGCTGACCGTGGGAAGCGGGGCTGTTCGCGAGCCTACGACCATGCCCCTCAGCACGTAGCCGATCTCCTGTCACTCTGGCCGACGCGCCCAACCTTCCCCCGGATCCTTCACCACCCCTACCGCCTCGGCACCCGCACGAACACCGACGGTCCGTCGCCCAGCCCTACGTACGCGCGTCCGCGTTCGCTGACCACGTGCTCGTGGGGGCAGCAGGTACCGGCGAGGATCGCGTCGGCAGGGAAGCGCTCGATCTCGAGGGTGCGGCCTGTCGGCGCGGGGACGCGTACGCTCACGCTCGCGCCGCCGCCCTCTCCGCCGCCCGCGCCGGGGTTCGAGGCGCCGCCTGTGCCTGCGTCTGCAGGCCAGGCGATGATCGTGTCGACAGGCTCGCGGGGGGCGCGGAAACGCCAGCCCACGACCTGGTCGCCGGCGAGCATGCGCTGCGGAGAGCCGCGCACGGCGTCCATCATCGTCGGCATCAGTGCGAGCGCGGCTTTGGGGGCGTGGTCGTTGCGGACGAAGCCGCGTTGGTAGGGGCCGAAGCCGTCGGAGACGTCGTCGGGGAAGTCCGTCCAGCCGTAGAAGTACACGCGTTCGATCTCGGGGTAGGTCAGCATTTCGGGCAGCTGGCGGGTGAGGTACTCGATCTGCCAGGCCTCGCTTTCGGGCTCGCCGCGGCGGGTGAGGCGCGTGGTCTCCGTGATCCACACGGGCTTGTCGGCCGCTCCGTGGGCGGCCAGCGTTGCCATCTGCTCCTCGTGGTGCTTGGTGCCGGGGTTGTGCGAGGGGACGTTGGGGAACCAGTGGTAGTTGATGACGTCGAACCACTCCGCGCCGCCTGCTTCCAAGAAGTCGGCCAAAAAGCCCTTATCGAAGTTGCCGCCGTGATCGGTGTAGGCCAGGCCGCCGTAGGTGACGAGCGCGTCGGGATCGACGGCCTTGATTTCTTCGTAGGCGAGGCGGAGGAAGTGAACGTAGCGCTCGGCGCGGCCGGCCCAGCAGCCGCCGTAGGGTCCCTTCGGCTCGCCGCGGCCCCAGCCTTCCACGCGGTCCCAGTCCGAGAGCAGCAGCTCGCTACGGCCGTCCGGCTCGTTGCCGATCTCCCATGCGACGACGTTGGCCGCGTCGCCGTATCGTTCGACCGTGGCGCGGACGAATTGGCGCCACGCGTCGTCCATGCCGGGTTGCAGGTCGTAGCCGCAAGAGTAGACGGTTGCCCAGCGGGGATAGGCGATCAGCTGAACCACGAGGTCGTTACCCCAACCGGCATAGGCGGCGAAGCGATGGTCCGTATCGGACCAGTCGAAGTCCTCGGGCTCGACGTCCACCGGTTCCACGTCGTCCCAGCGCAAGCGGGCGCGCACCGAGCGCAGACCGAGGCGATGGCCGCGCGGCAGCTCGAGGCGCAGATCGTCGGCGTGCTGCTCGGGGAAGTCCTCCATCGCGAACTGGAAGCCGAAGGTAATGCGGTGCGGGACCGGCAGGTTTGCGTCGCGGGCGAGCCAGGGAAGGTATGCGAAAGAGCGCGCGGGGGCGTCGACGGCCGGTCCGCCTTCCTGGGCGACGCTTGGCGCGGACGGACGCGGCAGGAGGAGCGCCAGGACGAGGGCGACGGCGAGTGCGAGGATCGTGAGGCGGCGGGGGGTATCCGCACGGCGACGTTCGTTGGTGGTCGAATCGAAGTCGGGCATCGTGGCCTCCGAGAACAGCGGCCGGGGCGGGCTTTGCTGATCGTTGGACGTCAGCACCTGCCGGCTCCTTGCGGCGCCATGCTAGGGTGTTCCAACCTAAAGGGAAACCAAGGCCCGCGACGTCGCCAGACGTGCAGGGTGGTACCATGGTTATGCCGTAGCCGGCCGGATCGTGGTCAATCCGCTCGCGATCACCGGGCCCCGAGCCCGTATGAATCCACCCCTTGAATCAATCCCCTCCGTACAGCCGCCCGACGCAGAGGAACTCGCCATGATCTTCGAACGCTTTGAGGACGCCGTCCTGTCGCAGTACTCCTATGCCGTCGGGTGTGAGGGCGCGGGCGAGGTCGTGATCGTCGACCCGCGTCGTGACGTCGACGGCTATCTGGCCTTCGCCGCGGTGCATGGGCTGCGGATCACGCACGTGCTCGAGACGCACGTCCACGCCGATTTCGCCTCGGGTGCGCGGGAGCTTGCGGCCCGATCGGGGGCGACGATGCACGCTTCCGGGCACGACGAGGGAGAGGCATACCAAGTCGCGTTCGAGCACAAAGACCTGTTCGACGGCGATACGATCCAGGTTGGCGGGCAGCGCATCGAGGCGCGCCATACACCGGGTCATACGCCGGAGCACATGAGCTTCCTGGTCTATGACGAGAACCGGTCGCCGGACGTGCCGATGCTGATGTTGAGCGGCGACTTCCTGTTCGTCGGGTCGCTTGGACGGCCGGACCTGCTCGGCGAAGAGGCGAAGGCCGAGTTGGCGGGGCGGCTGTACGAGAGCGTGCAGGGCTTGGCCGGGCTACCCGAGGGCCTCGAGGTGCACCCCGGCCACGGCGCCGGCTCGATGTGCGGCGCCGGCATGAGCGGACGGCCGACCTCGACGCTCGGCTTCGAGCGCATCGCGAACCCCTATCTGGCGCCGGGGCTCGCGCGCGAGGAGTTCATCGCGCTCATCTTGGGCAGCGCGCCGCCGTTCCCGGACTATTACCGGCGCATGAAGGAGCTGAACGCCGCGGGGCCACCGCTGCTCGGCGTGCCGCGGCCGGCGGTGGCGGGACTGGCCGTGGACGCGGTGCAGGAAGCGTTGGATGCCGGCGCGGTCGTAGTGGATCTGCGTGATCAGGAGGCATTCGGGGCAGGCCACATCCCCGGCGCCTTCGGCATCGGGCTCGGCAAGTTGGCGATGTGGGCGTCATGGACCGTGCCGTATGAGACCGACATCGTGCTCGTCGCAGATGGCGCCGGCGGTGGCGCCGCGGTCGCGCAGGCGGCGCGTCAGCTTGCTCGCGTCGGGCTGGATGACGTGCGCGGGTATCTGCAGGGCGGGATGAACGCGTGGGTTGCGGCGGGCAAGGAAACGCGGGCGCTGCGGCAGATCGACGCTCCTGCGTTGCAGGCGATGCTCGAGGCCGGCGAGGCGATCGACGTGCTCGACGTGCGGGGAATCGACGAGTTTGAGGCAGGCCACATAGCAGGCGCGGGCCACTTGCTTGCCGGCGAGGTACATGCGGACGCCGACGAGCTGCCTTCCACGGGACGGCCGATCGCCGTGATGTGTCGCACGGGTTACCGGTCCACGGTGGCCGCGAGCGTGCTGCTGCGCGAGGGCCGAGAAGACGTGCTGAACGTGCGCGGCGGTATCAGCGCATGGCAGCAAGCGGGCTTGCCCGTCGCGCGCTGAACGGTGCCGGCCGTGGTAGGACGGGTCCGGTCGAAGGGCGGCGCGGGTCGGACGACGCGCTTTGAACCCAACTCCAACGCAGACGGGGCCTCAGGCGGTTGACCCTACGTTAGGCCTCCCTTAGAATCCGCGCGCTCATTTCGGGTCCGGACACGACCCGCGCGGCGCCGCGGAAGCCTTGGAAGTTTCGCCCGCACGCCGTGCTTCGAGCCGGACAACCCCGGTGGTGTGAACCGATGCACAACGGCTCCGATTCCTCTTCTCGGTTTGGCGCGATGGCGATCAAGGGCCTGATGGTCTTGGGCCTGTTGGTCGGCCTCGCCCTCGCGGCATGGCTGGGCTATGCGGCGATCCCCAGCTCCGCGTGGGAAACCGCGCGCACGCCTGCTATTTCCGACACGTTCTCGCCGCAGACGCGTAGCCTGGATGCGTTGTACCAGGTCGTGTTCTGGATGGCGACCTTCGTCTTTGTACTGGTCGAGGGGCTGATCGTGTGGGCTATGTTCCGCTTCCGGCGCAAGCCGGGCGATCCGGAACCCAAGCAGATTCACGGCAACAACCGCGCGGAGGTCGCGTGGACGCTCATCCCCGCGATCATCGTCTCGATGTTGGCGTGGATGGGCTATGGCCGCATGCAGGAGCGCTTCGTCACCGATTTCGGCGAGGATGCCGTGACGGTCAACGCCATCGGGTTCCAGTGGTGGTGGGAGTTCGAGTACGTCGATTACGGCTTCACGACCTCGACAGAGATGGTGCTCCCGGTCAACAAGCCCGTGATGATCCCGCTCGAGAGCCACGATGTGCTGCATAGCTTCTGGGTGCCGGAGCTCGCGCCGAAGTACGACGCGGTGCCCGGCGATCGGGACGGTGGCGCCGGCCAGAACTTCGTTTCCTTCGTGCCCGACACGGTCGGCCGCTACGAGGGCCAGTGCACGGAGCTCTGCGGCGCGCAGCATGCCGGTATGCGCTTCACCGTGATCGTGGTGGAACAGGACGAGTTCGAGGCGTGGGCAGAGGCTCATGCCGCGGTCGTCGAGCTGCCGGAGTTGGAGCGGAACACAAATCCGGAACTTACGGCCAACTACGTCACCGCCGTCGACGATTCCGACACGGCGGAAGAGCGCGGCTACAAGTACTTTTTGCAGCGCTGCATCCTCTGCCACAACGTCGAGGGCGTGAACACGCGGGTCGACGGCATCGCGGACGAGGATCGCATCGCGATTGACCGTTGGTCGCTAAAAGCAGGCCCGAACGTGACGCGCATGGCGGCGCGGACCTTTCTGGCCGGCGGGGTTGTGCCGCACACGCCGGAGGGCGTACGGGGCTGGATCAACGCCCCGCAGACGCAAAAGCCCGGCACGCACATGGAGGGCATGGGATTCATAGAAAGCGAGGTCGACGACATCTTGGCCTGGCTGTACTCCATGAAGATCGATGATGAGGTGATGCGGCCGGTCTATGCCGCACAGCCGCGACCCGACGCGATCCCGCCGGCCTACGAGGCCCTGTCGGAAGAGCTGCTCGGACACGAAGAACCGGTCGTCGAGGCCGGTGGGCACGGGGAGGACGAGTAACGATGACCACCCACATCGGCACGCTGACTCGGCCCGGATTCTGGGATCGCGGGCTGCTCAACTGGGTCGCGACGGTCGACCACAAGAAGATCGGCCTGATGTACATGTGGACGTCGGGCACGTTCTTCTTGTTCGGCGCCCTTATGGCGCTGCTTATGCGCATGGAGCTGGCGGCCCCCGGCGGCCAGTTGATGCATCCCAATACCTACAACCAGATCCTGACGATGCACGGGACCACGATGATCTTCCTGTTCATCATCCCGATGTGGGTCGGCATCGCCAACTACCTGGTGCCCTTGCAGATCGGCGCATTGGACATGGCCTTCCCAAGGCTGAATGCGCTCAGCTACTGGATTTTCCTGGGCGGCGGCCTGTTCATGTACAGCTCGTTTTTGGCGGGCACCGCAGCGGACGCGGGGTGGACCTCGTACCCGCCTCTTTCGACGCGCTTGTACTCCGCCGGTATCGGAATCGATTTCTGGATCGCCGGCCTCTTGATCACCGGCACCGCTTCGATGCTCGGTGCCGTGAACTTCATCGTGACCATCTGGAATCTGCGCGCGCCCGGCATGGGCTGGCGGCAGTTGCCGTTGCTCACCTGGACCATCTTCGTCATGGCGCAGATGGTGCTCTTCGCGACGCCGATGTTGACCGGCGGGTTGATCCTGCTGCTCTTCGATCGCACCCTTGGCACCGGCTTCTTCGGTGCAGGCGGCGATCCGGTGCTCTACCAGCACATCTTCTGGTTTTATTCACACCCTGCCGTGTACATCATGATCCTGCCGGCCTTTGGTGTGGTGAGCGAGACCCTGCCTGTCTTCAGCCGCAAACCGATCTTCGGCTACGTGGCCCTGGTGGCCGCAACCATAGGCATCGGCGTGCTCGGCTTCATCGTGTGGGCGCACCATATGTTCACCGCGGGCATGGACCCCAACGTGCAGATGGTCATCATGCTCATGACGATGATGATCGGGGTCCCAACCGGCGTGAAGTTCTTCAACTGGATCGGCACGATGTGGGGCGGCTCCCTGACCTTTGAGTCGCCGATGAAGTTCTCCATCGGCTTCTTGACGATGTTCCTCATCGGAGGTCTGAGCGGCGTCTTCCTGGGCAACACGCCCATCGACTGGCAGCTGCACGACACCTACTACGTGGTGGCTCACCTGCACTACGTGCTCTTCGGCGGATCCATGTTCGGCCTCGTGGCGGGGTTGTACTTCTACTTCCCCAAGCTGACCGGCAAGATGCTCGACGAGACCATGGCCAGCTGGCAGTTCTGGACGATGTTCATCGGCTTCAACATGGTCTTCTTCCCGATGCATATCCTTGGTCTGAAGGGCATGCCGCGCCGTATTTACGACTACGCGCCGGATCGCGGCTGGACGTTCTGGAATCAATTCGAGACGGTGGGCACGTACGTGCTTGGGGTGTCGCTGATCCTCTTCCTCTGGAATGTGATGCGCACACTGCGCAAGACCGAGCGCGATGCGGGCGACGACCCGTGGGAAGCCAACACGCTCGAGTGGGCGACCAGCTCTCCGCCGCCCGTGCACAACTTCGATCGCGTCCCCTACGTGTACTCCGAGCGGCCGCTACGCGACCTGCGCCTCGGTCTCACGGGTGGCGACAGCGATCACTAGTCTCGGAATCGAACGCGCGCGTGCCCTGAACCCGTGCCAACGGAGCATACGATGAGCAACCACGACGAACTCCTGGACGACCCACCACACCTTCCGCCACCTACCCCGTGGCCGGCGGTCATGGGCGTGAGCATCACGTTGATGATGGCGGGCATGGTCGTCTTCATGCGCTCCCTTCCGATCGAGGGAATCGCCGATACGCCCGACAAGGCGAATCTTGGCCTGCTGTTTATCCCGCTACTCGGTCTCCTCGCCTTCTTCGTGTCCCTGATCATGATGCTGCGCGAAGACGTGCAGGCCTTCGACGAGGGTGGGGGTCACTAAAGGATGGGCGTCTTGGACGTAGGAGCACGCGGATCGGATTACGACAGCCTGCTCGCGCGCCGGCTGGCCATGGCGGGCCGCAACGGACGCACCGGGATGGTGCTGGCCGTCGTGGCCGAGACCGTGTTCTTCGTCAGCCTGATCTTTTTGACGCTCTCGGTTCGGCGTACGGCCACCATGTGGCCACCCGCCGGCTCGCCGACGCTCGACGTGGCGCTGTTGTGGCGCACGAGCGCGGCGCTGCTGCTATCGATGGGCACGATGGGTCTCGCGATTCGGATGATCCGACGCGATAGGCGGATCGCCATGACCGGCTACGTGCTGCTGTCGAGCGTGCTGGGCGCCCTGTTCGTCTGGGGTCAGTGGGCGCAATTCCAACATATCGGGGGCTGGCAGACCGGAGAAGGATCGTTCTCGGTCCTGTTCAACATCATCTCCGGCTTCCACGCCCTACACGTCAGCATCGGCCTCGGCTTGATGCTGGTGCTGATGTTCCGCGCGACGCTCGGCCAGTTTGATGCAGAGCGTCACGTCTTCGTTTCGGTCACCGCTACATGGTGGACCTTTGTCTGCGCGATCTGGCTGCCCTTGTTGGCCGTCGTCGCGCTCGTCTGAGCCGCACTGCTCGGCCTGCTGCAGGAGGAGTACCGATGGCTGCCATGGATGCCTCGACGCACGACGCGATGGCGCAGGATGGACGCGCCCCGGCGCGCGTTCCCACGTTGCCATCGCGCAAGCTGGCGGTATGGCTGTTCCTGGGCTCGGAGATCGTGTTCTTCTCCGCCCTGATCTTCACGTTCATCGTGATCCGCTTGTCGGCCCCCCTGCCGCCCGCGGAAGGGGCGTGGCCGATCCCGCTCGAGATCCAGGGAAGCGCGGCGCTGAACGTCGATGCCACCGCGCTGGATCCGGAGTTTGTGGAAACCATTCACCTGCACACGGCGGACGCCTCAGCGGATCCCGGCGATCACCATGCGTACATCGTCGAGCCGGAGGCCTACGCGGCCGAAGCGCGCAGCGGCACCGAGCTGATCGTGCCGCGCGTGCTGAACATTCCGCTCACGGCGCTCAACACCTTCCTGCTCATCCTCTCAAGCGTCGCCGTCGTGCTGGCATTGGACGCCGTACAGAAGCACAACCAGAAAGGGCTCGTGCGCTGGCTGGCCGTCACGGGCGTGATCGGCGCGACCTTCTTGGGCATCCAGGCCTACGAGTACACGATCCTCATCCGCGAAGGATTATGGTTCGGCAGCATACCGGAGTGGCTGGAGGCTGCCGGTCGTACGGATCTGTTCGGCACGACCTTCTACGCGATGACCGGCTTCCACGGCGCGCACGTCCTTGTAGGGGTCATCATGCTCTTGATCGTGCTGGTCAAGGCATCGCGCGGCGCGTACACGGCGGAGCAGCACATGGGCGTCGAGTTGTTCGGCCTCTACTGGCACTTCGTCGACCTCGTGTGGATCATCCTCTTTACGGTGGTTTACTTGATCTAGCCGGCGGTAGCAGCCGCCTGATAAAGCCGCCGGATCGATACAGCGTGTTTGAACCTTCGTCTCGATCCAGCGTCCACGATCCGTACTCGAAGTACCACCTGCATCCGGAGATTTCGCCATGAGCGACAACGCGAACGAGTCCACGCAGACCGCCGTCGTGCACGACGGCGCCGCGGCGGCCGAGCACGAACATGCCGGCGCAAGCCGCGCGATGTACATCGGCATCGGGGTCGTGCTGGCCGCGGTGACGGGCTTCGAGATCCTGGTGCCAGGCATGATGTCCGACGGCTTGGACTTGCGCCCGCCCCTGCGGCTGATCCTTGCGCTCATGGGCTTCGCCGTGGTCAAGGCCGGGCTTGTCGCCGCGTTCTACATGCATCTGCGCTATGACAGCCGATCCTATACCGCCCTGATGATCATGGCCGCCATCGTGGTCAGCTACTTCCTATGGATGCTGACCTTCGTGGGTTCCGGGCTGAACTTCAACGCGGGGTTCTAGAACGAGTTCGCGTGCTTCGGTGCCGGTGGAGGGACCGCGCACGCTGCAAATCGCACCAAACGTACGCAAACAAGCCGGCCACGTGTGGCCGGCTTGTTTGCGTACAGGCCGCGGCCTCGGTATCCTCGCCGGAATCATGGCCGGACCGCGCCGCGACGCGGATAGCCGGCACCCCACGTCGCGCGGTGCGACGGTCCGTGCGTGACCGCCAAGCCCTTGCCGCCGACCGATCAGGAGGTACCGATGACCCGCATCTCCCGCGCCGCATCGCGGCTAGCGCTTTCCGTAGCCGCCCTTGGGCTCTTCGCGGCTTGCTCGCCGGAACCGACCGACGCGCCCGTGCCGCCCGCCCAGATGGAGACCGGTTCGATCGAAGAGGAGCCGGAAGACACTGGCGACAAGGACCGCCTGGTCTTTGGCCATCCCGCCGATGCCGCCAAGCTGGATCCGGCAGACGTGACGGACGGCGAGTCGCTGCTGGTCACCTGGCACATCTACGAAGGCCTCACGCGCTATGTGCGCGGCAGCACGGAAGTGGAAGAGGCATTGGCAACGTCCTGGGACGCTTCCGAGGACGGCCTGGAATGGACCTTCACGCTGCGTGACGGCGTGACCTTCCACGACGGCACGGCCTTCGACGCCGACGCCGTCGTGTGGAACTTCAATCGCTGGTTCGATGCGGAGCACCCGCAGCATTTCGGCGATTGGGACTTTTCCTACTGGGAGTACATGTTCCAGGGCTACGCCGGCGATGTGGACGATGATGAGAACCCCAAGTCCTTCTTCGTGAGCGCAGAGGCCGTGGATTCCAGCACCGTCAAGCTGACGCTCAACCGGGCCAGCGCGCCGCTACTGCAGAATCTTGCAATGGGTAACTTCGGCTTCTCGAGCCCCGCGGCCGTCGAGGCGGCGGGTAGTGCATACGGCACGCCGGGCGGCAGCATCATCGCCGCGGGCACGGGTCCGTACATGGTCGAAGAGTGGCGCAAGGACGAGCAGGTCACCCTGCTGCGCTATGACGACTATTGGGGCGACGCCCCGGCCACCGAGCGCATTGAGTTCCGCGTGATCCCCGACGGCACCTCGCGCTACTTGGCGCTGGCCAACGGGGAGCTGGACGGCATGAACCAGGTGAACCCCGAGGACATCGAGCAGGCCGATAGCAACGATGATGTTCAGATCGTCATGGAGCCGGCCAACAACGTCGGCTACTTCGGCTTCAACCAGGCCAGCGAGCCGTGGGACAACATCGACTGCCGCCTGGCCGTGGCGCACGCCATCGACAAGGAAGGCGTGCTCGGCCTCTATGCGGGCGACGCCGAGGCCGCGACGCAGATGATGCCGCCTGGCCTTTGGGGCTACAACGACTCCATCGAGGATTATCCCTACGATCTCGATCAGGCGCAGACCTACCTGGACGCCTGCCTCGAGACCTCGACGATGCCCGACGAGGTCGTGTTCTACGTGCCGCCGGTGCAGCGCTTCTACTTCCCAAAGCCGAAAGAGCTCGGCGAGCTCATCCAGGCTTCCCTGGCCGGGCTTGGGATCAACACGGCGATTCGTTCGCCCGAGTGGGGCACGGTATGGCTGCCGGACGTACGCGAAGGCAAGCACGACGTGTTCTTGCTTGGTTGGGGCGGTGACAACGGCGATCCCGACAACTTCCTCTGCCAGTTCTTCTGCGGCGGAGACGCATCATTCAACGGCGACGGAGAGGGCAACGGCCTTTCGCCTGATCCGGATCTGGAGGCTCTGCTGAAGGAAGCCGCCGCGTTGTCCGATCAGGACGAGCGCATGGCCAAGTACGAGGAAGCAAACCAGATGATCCACGAGCTGGTGCCCTCCGTGCCGTTGGTCCATCGCTCGCCGCCGCTCTTGTTCCGCAGCAACGTGAACGGCTACGTCGCGAGCCCGATCCAGACCGTGCTCACCTCCGTCACCAAGGAGTAGCAGCGGCCGCGTGACCGCGCATCGCGCCGTCGGAACGCACACATACCGGCCCCGTCACCACAACGCTTGGTGCGGGGCCGGTAGCGCTTTCCACGGCCGACCTGGTCTTCTCGCAGCCCCCTCATGTTCGGCTACGTATTGCGGCGCCTCTTGCTGGCCCTGCCGGCCTTACTGGGCGTCACGTTCTTGACCTACGCGCTGCTAGGCGCGACGGGCGATCCCTGCGCGGCCCTGCTCGGGGAGCGCTATACGACCGAACGCTGTGATGCCGTGCGCGCGCGCTACCGGCTCGACGATCCGCTGCCGATCAAGTACGGCCGCTATCTGGGCGCCGTGCTGAGCGGCGATCTGGGCGATTCCGTGGTGTCGAAGCGTCCCGTGGCCGAGGAATTGCGCGAGAAGTTTCCCGCCACGATGGAGCTGGCGCTGGCGGCGGTCGTGCTTGCAGTCCTGGTCGGCATTCCGCTCGGAATCGTGGCGGCCGCTCGGCACAACACGGCCATTGACCTTGCGGCGATGATCACCGCGTTGATCGGCGTGTCGATGCCCGTATTCTGGCTGGCATTGATGCTGATCTACTTCCTGGCCTTCAAGGCGGGGTTGTTCCCTACAACGGGACGGCTCAGCTCCGGGATGGAGCTACCAACCATCACCGGTCTCTACACCTTGGATGCCTTGCTATCGGGCCGCTGGGAAGCCCTGCGCGACGCCGTGCATCACTTGATCCTTCCTGCGGTTGCGCTATCCACGATTCCCGCGGCCTTCGTTGCGCGCATCACGCGTTCGGCGATGCTCGAGGTGCTCGGGCAGGATTACATCCGCACCGCGCGCGCCAAGGGGCTCACCGAGTCGGTCGTCGTGCGCAGGCACGCGCTCAAGAACGCCTTGCTACCGGTCGTGACCGTGATCGGCCTGCAGACCGGCTTCCTGCTCAGCGGAGCCGTGCTCACCGAAACCATCTTTGCCTGGCCCGGCATGGGGCGCTGGGTCGTCACGGCGATCACCTCCAATGACATCCCCGTGGTGCAAGCCGGCGTGTTGGTCTTTGCCACGCTCTTCGTGATGATCAACCTGCTCGTTGACCTGAGCTACGCGTGGCTCGACCCCCGGATCTCCTTCGAATGAGCGACGTCGAGACCACGCCGCCCGAGCGCGATGCGTTGCTGCCCGGCATCGCCGATCTGGACGCGATCGCGCCGGAAGCTGCGCGACGGCCACCGTGGCTGGATGCACTGCGGCGCATTCGTCGCAGCCGGCTCGCGATGGCGGGGCTCTTGATCATCGGCTTGCTCGGCGCCATTGCTCTTGCGGCGCCGGCGATCGCCAGCCAGCATCCGGACGATAACGGCGTGTGGCGCACCACCGACATGCGCAACCGGGAACAGACGCCGTCCGCCGAACACTGGATGGGCACCGACCAGCTGGGTCGCGACATGCTCAGCCGCATGGTCTATGCGGCCCGTATGTCGCTGCTCATCGGGGTCGTCAGCGTGTCGCTGGCCATTGCGATCGGCACGTTGTTGGGCGCGGTGGCCGGGTTCCTCGGCGGTGCGGCCGACATGGCCATCATGCGCTTCATGGACATCATGCTGGCCTTCCCGAGTATCTTGCTGGCCCTGGCCATCGTGGTCTTGATCGGGGAAGGCCTGATCAACGTAATGCTGGCCGTGGGCATCATCTCGATTCCGACCTATGCACGCATCGTCCGCGCCTCCGTCCTTGGCGAGATCAACCGCGAGTACGTGACGGCCAGCCGCGCCCTCGGCGCTAGCGGTAGCCGCATCTTGCTGCGCCACGTGCTGCCAAACGCCTTGGCGCCGCTCATCGTGGCCGGCAGTCTCGGCATCGGCAGCGCCATTTTGGATGCCGCCGGGCTGGGCTTCCTGGGCCTCGGCGCGCAGCCGCCGTTGGCCGAGTGGGGCCTCATGCTCTCCGATACACGCCAGAAGCTCTTCACGGCGCCGTGGTTGGTCGCGTTCCCCGGCGTGGCGATCATGCTCACCGTGCTCGGCTTCAACCTGCTCGGCGACGGCCTACGGGACGTGCTGGATCCGCGGCTGCGCGGCCGATAGCGGGCGGCAGGGAGCAGCGCGGGCGCGGTTGCACAGCGTCTCGAGACCTACCGGATGCTGGTCTGGCGCGGTGAGGGGCGTACAATCTTGCGCTTGTGCTGCCGTTTCGACGTGCCGCCTACGCGGCGCGAACCCCAAAGGACCCCACCATGCGTTTGCCCCGTCGATCAACCTCGCCGCACGTGGATCGCGGCAACCATGGACGCTCGGTCTCGTCCCCCAATGCCGCCGTGCGACGCGCCGCGACATCCGGCGCGATCATCATCGCGCTCTGCGCCGGCCTTTCTGCGTGCACGCCTGCTAGCGAAGACGAGGCAACCAACGAGGTTGCGGACGCGGTGGCATCGCCCGATATTGGGGCGGAGTTGGCGCCGGAGACCGTGGGCGGCCCGACGCTGACGCCCACGATTCAGCAGCTCGCCACGGCACTCTCACAGGCCAAGTCCAATGCGACCGCCGCTGCACCCGCAACCGCCGCAGCGGACGCCGCGGACGAAATCGTGTACAACGATGCCGTCGTGGCGGAGATCGAATCGGTCGTCTCCGGCCTCTTTACAAGCAAGATGGGGGTCACGGACCCCGAGTGGCAGGACGTCACGGTTCGTCGCATGAGCACGCGCCAACTGTCTCGCCTGCGTCGACAGCCGACCCCGCCGCCGGGCGCCTACCGCGCGACCGAAGGCTCCATTTGGGTGGTCGGCTTCCGAACGCCCCTGCCTGTCACGCCGGATGTGCTGATCGTGGACAACACCTTCGAGCTGCAAGACGTGGAGAACGAGGACCTACCCGACGAGAACGGCTTGACGACGGTCTACTACATCCTGTCCGTTACGGGCATGTCGCAGCTGCAGTACACGCCGCTTGCGCAGGGCATCTTGCCGGCCGAGGGCGCGCCTTGGGGCCTCGACGACCTGATCGAGATGCCGATCGAGTAGGGCGAAGACGGGACCGAGCCGGATACGTTCGCGGAGGTATTGACGACGCACTGCCGTCGTTGTTAGTGAGGGACCGCGCCGCCCGGTGCATGTGCGCGACGGACGGTCGGCACGAAGGCGACCACGTACATACGTACGAGCCCGTTCTTCCCGCGAGCAATTCTCTAGCCCTCGTCCCCGTCCCCATCTTCTTGCACATCCGGGGACGGCGGGACCTTGCGCCGCGGTCGAACCCGCCGGGTGCCACCACGACGGCCGTCATCGTCGCGGCGATTGTCCGCAAAGCGCCGCAGGCGGTCCTCCGCCAGTCGGTTGATGGAGTCCGGCGGGAACAGGCCGTCTCGATCGCGTTCGCCCACCTCGCGGCCGAGCAGCAACGCAAGGCCCTCGTCGACGTGCGTGATGGGGTAGATGTGAAACTTGCCCTCGGAGACGGCCGTGATCACATCCTGACGGAGCATGAGGTTGACGACGTTGATCGCGGGGATCAATACGCCTTGGCTGCCGGTCAGCCCCCCCTCCTCCTGCATACAAATGTCGAAGAAGCCCTCGATCTTCTCGTTCACACCGCCGATGGGCTCCACTTCGCCGAACTGACTCAAGGCCCCCGTGACGGCCAGATCCTGGCGCACCGGTAGGCCGGTCAGACCGGAGATCAAAGCATAGAGCTCGGTGGAGGATGCACTGTCGCCGTCCACGGGCCCGTAGGATTGCTCGAAGGTCAGGCTGGCGTCCATGGACGGTGGCTCGTCCGGCAAGAACCGGGTGCCTAGGAAGCCGCTCAGGATCAACACGCCCTTGGAATGCAGGGGGCCGCCGAGCTCCACCTCGCGCTCGATGTCGATCAGGGCGCCGGAACCTTGGCGTACGCGTGCCGTCACGCGGATCGGCATGCCGAAGGAAAAGTCGCCGCGCCCGACCACCGTCAACGCGTTGACTTGGCCCACGGCCTCGCCTTGGGTATCCACGAAGAACGTGCCGCGGCGGTACTCGTCGTACATCCGCTCGCGAGCCAAATCGGCGCGCCGTTCGGCGGCGCGAAGCGCTTGCTGCACGTCCTCGTGGCTTACGATGTCTCGGTCCGCCTTGCGTGCCCAAAAATCCGACTCGCGCAGCAAGTTGGTGATGGCGAGGAAGTCGGTCGAAAGCATCCGGCTGTCCTCTACGAGCCGGCTACCCTCCTCCACGACACGCGAAACGGCGGCGCGATCGAAATGCAGCAGGTCCTCGCGCTCCGACACCGTACGGATGAAACGCGCATATTGCGCGCAGCCGTCGGGAAAGCGCTCCATCTCACTGCCGAACTCCGCCCCGACCTTGAACAGCTCTTGAAAGTCCGGATCGTGGCGCACGAGGTGGAAGTACAACCCCGAGTCTCCAATCAGGAGGACCTTGGAGGTAAGCGGTATGGGCTCGGGATCGAGACGGATCGTCGTCATCGTGTTGCCCGGTTCCGCCGGCGGCTCGATGTGGATCACCCCGGTCTTCAAGGCGCGCTTCAACGCGTCCCAGCTCCACGGATGCTCCGCAAGCTCTTCCATCTCGACGACCAGGAATCCACCGTTGGCCGAGTGGAGCGCGCCGGGCTTGATCAACGTGAAGTCGGTCCGAAGCGAACCAAGGTGCTGCTCTTGCTCGATTCGCCCGACCATGTTGGGCAGGGTGGGAAAGCTCTCCACGATCACGGGCGCGCCGGCTTGCTTGGATCCGTCGACCAAAACGTTGACCCGGTAGCGCCGCAGCTGCCTGCTGGGTTTCACGCGCTTGGGACGGGCGGTCCCGCCGCCGGCCGTGCTGTTCTGGTCCTCGTCTTTGCTTTTGCCCTCGGCGGATTCCGTCGTGCGCTCGCGGTCCGTCAGGAAGAAGCGCAGGTGCTCCAAAACGTCGGCCTGCACCGCGTCAAGATAGCGAAGCACGTCCGGCAAGGAACGGTAGGCATTGCGCACGGGCTGGAATCGCGCGGCCAGCTCCTCCTCGGCAACGGTGCGCCGCAAGCCCTCCACGGCCTCGCCGATCTCGAGATCGATACCCCGCAACGAACGCTGTGTGTTCTCCAGCGCTTGTTCCGTGCTGGCCATGTTCGCCCGCAGCTCCGCCTTCTGCTCCTCGCTGAGCGCGTGGAAGACCTCGGGCGTCATTACCTCGCCTTCCTCGTCCAACGGAGCGACCATCATCCCGTCGTCGCCCTGGACCAGCGCGAGTCCCTTCTCCTTCGCCAGGGCCTCCACCGCGGCGATGGGTTCCTTCTTGCCGGCCGCGAAGCCCTCCACCAGACGAGAAAAGCGGGTGCGCACCGGCTCGCTATCGAAAGCCTTGGGCAATGACTCGCGCAGATCCGAGACCAGCTTTTCCATGTCGGCGGTCAGGCGGACGCCCCAACCCGTCGGCAACCGTAGCGCGCGTGGTTGTTGCGGTACCTCGAAGTTGTAGACGTAGCACCAATCGTCCGGCTCCGGTCGCTCGCGCGCAGCGCGCGACAGGAACAGCTCGATCGTGGTGCGCTTCCCGGACCCAGGCGGGCCGAAGGCGAAGACGTTGTAGCCCTGTCGCCGGATCGAGATGCCGAAATCGACGGATTCGACCGCGCGATCCTGGCCGATCACCTCGGCAAGCGGCTCCAATTCAACCGTTGTCGTGAACGAAAAGGAATCGACGTGGCAGGGAGTGAAGAGTTGATCGGGAGTG
>JAJCYU010000335.1 GCA_029262755.1 Anaerolineae bacterium | reverse complement strand
CCCTATGTGGAATCCAAAACGAAGTACCACCGCGAGTGCCGTCGCGCGCCGCGCCGCTATTCCTCTTCGTCCGTTTCGTCCGCGTTGTTCTCGGAGGACGTCTCGGCGTCCCCTTCGGAATCGCCGTCCGCAACGACGTCGACCGATTCGTCTCCGTCTTCGGATTCGCCCTCCGATACCAGTTCATCCGGCGTGCCTTCCGTTGAAGCTTCGGCCTCTACGGTTTCGTCGGAGGAATCGTCCACGTTGTCGTCATCCAGCGCCTCGGAATCGTTCACTTCTTCCTGAGCGGCGTCGCTCTCGTCTATGCCTTCCGGCTCTTCGACAATCGTTGCCTCGGTGGGTGCCTCAGCAGTTGCTTCACCGTCGTCCGACGAGACCTCTGCGCCTGCCTCGTCTTCCTCCGGCTCGTCAACCAATCGCAAATGTTCCGGCACACGCCGCAGGCTCAGACCAATGCGCTGGCGATCCGGCTCGATGGAGATAACCTCGACCGTGATGCGCTGAGCCGGCCGAACGGCTTCGCTCGGGTGATCTATGTGCGCATCGGAAAGCTCGGAGATGTGGATGAGGCCCTCGAGACCGTCCTCGAGCCGCGCAAACGCACCGAAGTCCGCGATGTTGGAGACCTGCGCCTCGACAAGCTCACCGACGTAGTGGTTTTCCTCCACTTCCTGCCACGGATCCTTCTGCATGCGCTTCATCGAAAGACCGATCCGCTTGCGCTGGCGGTCGATGGAGAGGATGTAGACCTCCACCTCTTCGCCCACGCGCACCACGTCACGCGGATGCTTGCCGCGTTCGTAGGTCATCTCGGAAACATGGACGAGGCCGTCCGCGCCGCCTAGATCCACGAAGGCACCGAAATCAGCGATCGAGCTGACGCGGCCCTTGCGGACCTCGCCCTCGTTGAGCTCATCCAAGAGCTCCTTCTTGCGGTCGGCGCGCCACTCCCGCAGCGCCTGCCGCTCGCTCATGATCAAGCGACGCTTGCGACGGCTGACCTCGATGACCTTGACGGGAATCGTCTCACCGACGAATTCAGCCATCCGCTCAGCACCGCCATCCCCGCCTCGCGGTGCCCGCGCGAAATGGCTTCGCGGCACGAAGCCCTGGAGGTGCCCAAAGCCGACCAGGACGCCGCCCTTGTTGTAACCCACGATCTCGAGTTCCAACACCTCGCCGGTGTCGACGAGTCCGCCGGCCCGATCCCAATCCTTCAACGACAAGGCCTGGAACACCGAGACAACAACTTCACCGTCCCGATTCTCGGGACGAACGACAATGGCTTTGATGTCGTCGCCGACGTTCACGGTATCCGCAAAGCCCGCCGGCATGCGCGCAAGATCGGTGGCCGGAATCACGCCTTCCTGCTTGGCGCCGATGTTGACCACGATCTGGTTCTTGCTCTTGCCGACCACCACGCCCTCGACGAGATCGCCGCGTTGGTATCGCTCGGGAAGATAATCGCCTTCCTCGAGCAATAGCTCCATGAGCGCCACACCCTGTTCCTCGGCGCGCTCCTCCATCTCTTCCAACGTCTCGTTTTCGAAGGGCTTGGCAGCCGGTTCATCCGCGACCGCTTCTTCGTCGTTCTCGCCGCTGCTCTCGTCCGTGCCCTCGTTGTCATCCATGGCAGGCTCAGCCAGACCGTCGCCCGACTCGTCCTCCGACTCGTCCTCCGACTCGTCTACTGACCCGCCTTCCGCCTGGACGATCGCGTCGTCGCTGGAAACCGCAGCAGACGAAGGCGCCTCACGTTCCGACGCTTCATCCGTTGAATCACCACCGGAATCACCCTCAGCCTCCGTGGCTGTCGCATCCATCGCGGGGGAAGCCTCTACCGCGCCCCCTTCACCGGCGGATGCAACCGCGGCTTCCTCCTGCTGCGTGGCCTCGTCGGCCGTGGGCTCTTCGTCGGAAGGGTCGGTCACGATGTCGTTTGGCTCGTCCACGAGTTTCGGTCGTTCTCCCGGTCGGATGGATGGCGCTTCCCTGCTATTCGTCCTCGTCGTCTTCCTCTGCATCGTCGTCGTCCTTGGCGTCTTCGTCAAGGTCAACGTCCAAATCCTCGTCCTCATCGTCGTCATCATCGTCAACGACGTCGTCGTCATCTACATCGACGTCCTGATCATCGATCTCGAGATCGTCAAGATCATCGGCCTCGAGATCGTCATCATCGTCATCGTCCAGATCGTCGTCTGAATCGTCGTCGTCCGCGTCCTCGTCGTCATCCACCTTGACGCGATCTTCGTCTTCATCGACATCCAGATCGGACTCCTCCCCCGTTTCCAGCGCCGCGTTCTTGCTTGCGGTCACGGGATCTTCCGCTTCGTCGATGCTCAGACGCTCCAATTCCAGATCCTCGCCGATGAGCTCAGCCAACACCTCATCGCTGAGGTCCAAGCCGCCGACGTCGTCATCCGGCTCGGAGCCATTGACGATCGTCTCGACCCGTCGACGGAAGCCCGTCCCGGCCGGGATGAGCTTACCGATGATCACGTTTTCCTTCAGGCCGACGAGGCGATCGGTCTTGCCTTCGATCGCGGCCTTGGCCAGCACGTTGATCGTATGCTGGAAGCTCGCCGCGGATAGCAGGCTCTCGGTTGAAAGCGATGCCTTGGTGATGCCCAAGAGGACCGGCTGGTACGTCGCAGGCTTGTCCTCCCGTTCTACCAGATCCACGTTGATCTCTTCGATCGCAGAACGGTCGATGAGGTCACCCGGCAATAGCTTCGAGTCACCGGGACGCATGACCTGCACTTTACCCAACATTTGGCGCACGATGATCTCGACATGCTTGTCGTTGATCGTCACACCCTGCGAACGATACACATGCTGGATCTCGTCCAACAGGTATTGCTGCGTGGCCTTGATACCTAGAATGTCCAGGATGCGATAAGGGTTTTGGGCGCCCTCCGTCATCTGGGCACCCGCGATAACGTCGTCGCCATCCGAGACGAGCAGGCGCGCTCCAGCGGGCACAACGTACTCCTCTTCCCGTCGCTCGTCGTGACGTACGAGCACTTCCTTCTTCGTTATGTCCGCCACGCCGGCGTGCTCGGCGACGATCTCATCTTCGCCCTCGCCCTTCCCGTCGCGGGCAAGCACATCACCACGCTTCACACGGTCTCCCGCTTCGATCACGGCCTTCCAACCCTTCGCGATCGGATAGGAGTCGGTGATGATCTCCGCATCCGTGATCGTTAGGGTTTGCAATTCGCCCTCTTGGGCCAACGTCACACGACCCGCGATGTCGGCGAGAATCGCCTCACCGCGCGGATTGCGGGCCTCAAACAGCTCCTGCACACGAGGAAGACCCTGCGTGATATCGCTACTGGTGGCCACACCACCCGTGTGGAACGTACGCAGCGTGAGCTGCGTGCCGGGTTCGCCGATCGATTGGGCCGCGATGATTCCGACCGCCTCGCCGATGTTGATCAAGCCGCCGCGAGCCAGATCCTGGCCGTAGCACAACTGGCAGATCCCGTGGCGAAGGCGGCAACCCAGGGGCGACCGGATCCAAGCCTCGGTCGCGTTCGACTCAGCCAACATGTCGACGACATGAGACTCGAGCAACGTACCGGCCTCGACCAGCACTTCGCCCGTCTTGGGATCCACAATCGGAAGCAGCGCCGCTCGACCGGCCACACGCACGTGCATCGGATCGGGCATGACCGGATCCATTCGTGCATCGAGCAACAGACCGTGCGTCGTTCCGCAATCGTGGTCGTTGATCACCGCGTCCTGCGCTACGTCCACCAGGCGGCGGGTCAGATATCCGGCATCTGCGGTTCGCAGCGCCGTATCGGCCAGACCCTTGCGCGCTCCGTGAGTCGAGATGAAGTACTCGAGCGAGCTCAAGCCCTCGCGGAAGTTCGAGCGAATCGGCAGGTCGATAATGCGGCCCGACGGGTCGCTCATCAGACCACGCATCCCGGCGAGCTGGCGAATCGGGCTGAAGCCACCCTTGGTGGATCCACTCGCCGCCATCATTCGGATGGCGCCGAACTCGGGCAGCTCGTCGCGTACGGCGTCGGTCAGGACGTCCGTTACGCGGTTCCAGACCTCGACGGTGCGCATATAGCGCTCATCGTCGGTGATCAAGCCGCGCCGGTAGTTGCGGTTCAGCTCGAGCACGACTTCATCCGCCTCGGCGATGACCGCGGTTTTCTGCCCGGGAATCACAAGATCGTCTACGGCAATGGAAAGCCCGGAACGAGTCGCAAACTGGAAGCCGATCGACTTCATGCGATCGACCGCCTCGGCCGTGAACTCCGGACCGACGTGCTCGTAGATCTCGGCCACGAGGTCCTTGACCTCGCCCTTGCCAAGCGGGATGCCGACATCCCAATACCGGACACCGTCGGGCAATTGGCGGTTGAAGATGGCGCGCCCCGCGGTCGTCTGAATCGTGCGTTCGATCGGCACCTCGTCCGGGACGCGCTTGCCGTCCTCACCATAGTACGTCGTGGTGTAGAGCGTGATCGGCGCGTGGATGTGAATCAGACCCATGTCGTAGGCCAACTCGACGTCCTCGACGCTGGTGTAGGCCGTTCCGGACCCCAGAACACCGTCCCGCTCGACCGTGAGGTAGTACATGCCGAGGACCATGTCCTTGGTCGGCTCCACGATCGGTTCGCCCGAGCTTGGCTTCAGCAGGTTGTTGCTGGCAAGCATCAACTCGCGCGCCTCCCGCTTCGCCTTCTCGGAGAGCGGCACGTGCACGGCCATCATGTCGCCGTCGAAGTCGGCGTTGAACGCCGAGCATACGAGCGGGTGAATCTGGATCGCCTTGCCTTCGACGAGGATCGGCTGGAAGGCCTGGATGCCGAGACGGTGCAGCGTCGGGGCGCGGTTGAGCAAGACGGGGTAGTCCTGGATGATTTCTTCCAGCACTTCCCAAACTACCGGGTCCATCTTCTCGATGAGCCGCTTGGCACCCTTCACATTGTGCGCGAAGTTGTACTCGACGAGCTTGCGCATCACGAAGGGGCGGAACAGTTCAAGCGCCATCGTCTTCGGCAACCCGCATTGGTGCAGCTTCAACTGAGGCCCGATCACGATGACCGAACGGCCGGAATAGTCGACGCGCTTGCCGAGCAGGTTGCGCCGGAATCGGCCTTGCTTGCCCTTGAGCATGTCGGAGAGGCTCTTCAGCTTGCGACGACCGCGCGCCGAAACGGCCTTACCGCGGCGGCTGTTGTCGATCAACGAATCGACCGCCTCTTGCAACATGCGCTTCTCGTTGCGGATGATCACGTCCGGCGCACCCAGCTCGAGTAGACGCTTGAGACGGTTGTTTCGGTTGATCACGCGCCGATAGAGGTCGTTCAGGTCCGAGGTTGCGAACCGACCACCGTCCAGCTGCACCATGGGGCGCAAATCGGGCGGAATGACGGGCAGGACTTGCAGGATCATCCACTCCGGCCTGTTGTTCGACCGACGTAGCGCCTCGATGACCTTGAGCCGCTTGGTGGACTTCTTGCGCCGCTGCTTCGAGCGACCCGTTGCAATCTCGGTGCGCATCTCACGCGCCAGGGTGGTCAGGTCCAGCTTCGACACGATCTCAAAGACCGCATCGGCGCCCATTCCGGCCGAGAACACGGACCCGAATCGATCCTTGAGGTCCCAGTACTCGGCTTCGGTGAGAAGCTGCATCACCGTGAGGTTCTCGAGCTCGTCCCGAGAGGCACGATACGCCTCTTCCAAGGCCGCCACCGACTCATCGTCGTCGGCGCCCTCCTCGGGCTCGGCAGCGAGCTCCTTCTCGAGCTTCGCGCGCTCGGTTTGATAACGGGCTTGCTCTTCGCTGACAGCCTCCTCCGCCTCCATCTGAAGGTCGGAGAGACGAGCCTGCAGCACCTCGTTGAGCCGCTCGTGCGCTTCGGCGTCCACGGCTTCGCCCGCTTGGGCGATCACGGCGCCGGTTGCCTCAAAGAGAACATCTTCCTCGGGAACCTCGTCACGCAGCTCGTTGAGTCGCTGCTGCATTTCAGCGGCCGCCTGCATCAGGTCACCGGACGCCTTTTCCAAGGATGCATTCGCATCGACCCGCTTCTCGTCGAGATCCGCCTTGAGGCCGGCCAACGCTTCCTCGACCTGAGCCCGCTCAGCAGACGGGTCCTTGGCATCCTGTCCCCGGGCGGCCGCGACGGCCTCACGCAACTCTTCCTCGAGGTGCTTGACCTCGCGCTTACGCGCTTCCTCATCGACTCCGGTGACCACGTACTGCGCAAAGTACAGCACGCGATCGAGGTTGCGCCGGGAAATGTCGAGCAAGATGCCCAGATAACTGGGTACGCGGCGCGTGTACCAGATGTGCGCTACCGGGCTGGCGAGATCGATATGCCCCATCCGCTCTCGACGGACGCGCGCACGCGTAACCTCGACACCGCACTTGTCGCAGACGATGCCGCGATATCGGATCTTCTTGTATTTGCCGCAATAGCACTGCCAATCCTTGGTCGGCCCGAAGATGGCCTCGCAAAAGAGACCGTCCTTTTCGGGCCGCAGACGGCGGTAGTTGATCGTCTCCGGCTTCGTGACCTCGCCATGGGACCAGGAACGCATCTCGTCGGGCGATGCGAGGCTGATCCGAATGGCGTGGAAGTCCTTGATCTCCAAGCCCGCGGCCTCCGATTGCTTGTCGTGTCGCGCTATTTTCGCGGGTACGGCACGTATGCCGGGCGCGCTGCGCGATGCACGAGGGCGAATGGCACTGCATGGTGACTACTTAAATGCGACAAGCGCCGCCGACAAGGCTCCCGCGAGGGGATCATGTCGGCAGAGCACGTAGATCCGCCGCAAGTATAGCGTCTGGCCGCTTAGGGTCAACCGAATGCTTGACTCGTTATGGGCCGCTGCCTATCCTAGCGCGACCCTCGTCCCGCCCCGATTGGGACCGTCTACCTCCATGATCTATCGACCTACCGAACGTGCCGAACGCGGCGCCCGTCGCTCGGTAAGCGGCGAGCTCGGCTTGGCCCTGGTTGCCACCGCGCTTGTCGGCGCCCTTCTGTTGCAAGGTACGTGCAGCGGATTGAGCGGCCGCAGTGCCCGTTGGTTCTGTGTAAACAACGAGCGTCTCGAGGCGAATCGAGCTGCGTCCATTACCCCTACCGTGACGCCGCGTCCCGGCGGTTTGCGCTCTGCGCCCCGCGCCCGCGATCTCGCGGGCCCCGGTGCGCGCTCGACGCCGGCGTCCGGCGTTGATGGCTCCTCGCTGGCGCTGCCGGCCCCCTTCCTGACCGCGACCGCGTTGGCAGCTGATTCGGGCCGGACCAGCCCGATGATTCCCGCGATCCCAACTACGATCCTGGTGCAGCCGTCCCCGCAGGTCGCTCTCCCCACCCGCACGCCTCGTCCAACGCGAACACCGCGCCCCACCGCAACAGCGACGCGCGCTGTGCCATCGAGCGAAGGGAAGCTCACCCCGACCCCGGAAGAGACCATGGAGCCGGGTGAGGAAACAGAAACCCCGCAGCCTTCGCCCGAGGCGACCACCCTCGACGGCTATCCCGGCCCCGGTGACCAAACCGCGACCGCTGAGGCTGCCGATGCAAAGGGTTCCGGGGAAAGCTACCCCTGAGCGCGATCGGCTCGCCACGCAGCGCTGCGGAACGCGCGTTTGATATCGCGAGCTTGGAAGTCGTTCGGCATCGCCTGGAGTCGGTAGCGGAGTTGATGGGCGAAGCACTTCGCCGCGCCGCACATTCGCCCAATATCAAGGAGCGGCGCGATTACAGTTGCGCTGTCTTCGATGCGCAGGGGCGGTTGCTTGCCCAAGCCGCGCACATTCCCGTCCACCTAGGCGCGCTCCCGGCCTCGGTCGCCGCGGCGCGCGCTGTCGTAGGCGACGAATGGTCCGCGGGCGACGTGATCGTCCTCAACGATCCGTTCCACGGCGGAAGCCACCTGCCCGATGTCACCACGGTTTCGCCGGTCTTTGATGCTCACCCTCGCGACGAGGTCCCGCGTCCCCGTGCCTTTCTCGCGACGCGGGCCCACCACGCCGATGTCGGCGGATCGGCCCCCGGGTCCATGGCGATGACGCGCGATCTATTCGCCGAAGGCTTGATCGTGCCACCGGTGTTCTTGCGCCGCCGCGGAATCTTGCAGGCGGACATTGTCTCGTTGTTCGCGGCGAACTCGCGCACCCCTGCCGAGCGACGGGGGGATCTCGCGGCCCAACTCGGAGCCCATCACGTGGGTGAAGCACGCCTTCGGGCCTTGCTTGCGGGCGGATTCGCGTTTGAGGAAGGCTGTGATGCCCTGCTGGATTGGAGCAACCGGCTCGGCCGAGCGCGGCTGCAAGCGCTTCCGGCCGGTGAAGGGTTCGCGCGCGGCACAATGGAGGACGACGGGCTCGTGGACGGCCCGTTCGAGATCCGAGCACACGTGCACATTGACGCCGCGGGCGGTCTCCGGGCCGATTTTCGCGCCAGCGACGACCAGGTTGGTGGTGGCATCAACGCGCCTCGAGCCGTGACGGTCGCCGCCGTTCGCTACGCCCTCGCGTGCCTGCTGCCCGACGTGCCGCTCAACGACGGAAGCCTGTCGTTGGCCAGGGTGCAGGTTCGCCAGGGAAGCCTGCTCGACCCCTATCCCGGCGCCGCGGTCGCCGCAGGCAACGTCGAGACCTCGCAACGGGTCGTCGACGTACTCTTCGCCGCGATCGACCAGGCGATCCCCGGCATCATGCCCGCATCATCACAAGGCAGCATGAACAATGTGCTTGCCGGTGGATCCGCGGACGTTCCAGGAACAACAGGGGCAGGGACGGGATCACGGGCCGATTGGGCGTACTACGAAACCATGGGTGGTGGCGGCGGAGGTGGCCCAATGGGGCCTGGCTCCTCCGGTCGACAGTGCCACATGACCAACACGTTCAACACGCCCGTCGAAGCCCTGGAGCTCTCCGTGCCGCTGCGCGTGGCCTCATACCGGCTGCGTGCACATTCGGGCGGCGCGGGAAGGCATAGGGGAGGCGAGGGAGTGGAACGGGCCCTACAGTTCTTAGCTCCGGCCCGCGTCACCCTCGTTACGGAACGACGCCGCCATGGCCCGCCGGGCCTCGCCGGCGGAAGCGCCGGCGAACCGGGTCAAAACGTGCTCGTTCGCGCAGCGGAATCGCAACCGATTGTGCTTCCGGCCAAGACCAGCCTCGACGTAGAGGCGGGCGATACCCTTATTGTTCGCTCTCCCGGCGGCGGAGGTTGGGGTTGCCCGGACAACGGTTGATAGGGGCGCGTTATGTAAACAAAATGTCGTAATTCTAGCCGGAGTCCGTGCGGTGATAGCCCTATCGCTACACGAAATGATGCTAGGGTAGCGGGGGGACGTCGAGCACCCCGGATGGCGCCAAAACAGGCCAAGCGTAGAGAATCAGCAAGAGCATCACGCCCCACCCTAGCACCGACATCAGGAGCAGCGGGTCGCGCAGAAGGACGACCTCCGGTGCTCCGCCCATACCTCGCACCTGGACCAAGAAGAGGTAACGAAGGATTGCGTAGATTACGAAAGGAACGGTCAGCAACATCGCGTTGGCACTGATTCCCGCCGGCAGCCACGGCGTGGTAATGGCGTACATCGCGTAGGTAACGATGGTCGCTGTTGCGCTCAGGGTGATGAATTGCTCCAGCAACGCAGGCGTGTACTCCTCCAGGCTACGTCGATGACCGCCGGCCGCATCGGCCAATACGCGTAGCTCGTCGTAGCGCTTCGCAAAGGCCTGAAACAGTGCGACGTTGATCATCGACAGGTACAGCCATGGAGAGATCGCGGTGTCGATTGCAGCGCCACCGGCCAGGACGCGCAGGACGAAGCCACCCGCGATGGAAAGCGCCTCGACGATCACCATGTGCTTGAGCCGCAGGGTGTAGGCAAGCTGCAAACCAAGGTACGCAACCACGGCTGCGACCAACATCGGACTACTACGGCCGACGGTACTCCACCCGACGAGCGCGATCGCGCCACCGATCGCCGCCACAACGAGAACCCCGGCGGCCATCAACGCGCTCGCCGGCTGCAACTCGCCGGCAGCGAGTGGCCGGCGTCGCTTTTCGGGATGCAGCCGGTCGCTCTCGATGTCTACCAGGTCGTTGACCAAGTACACCGCGCTCGAGACGGCGCAAAATATGACGAAGGCGGCTGCGGCCCGCACGAGCCTGGCAGGCTCGTCCAGCTGCAACGACAGCACCAACGCCGCCAGGACGACGACGTTCTTCGTCCACTGGCGCGGTCGCATTGCGGCCAGAAGGGCGCGCGCGGGTCCGCGGCGGCGTTCCGGATCGGGGATGGGGGGGCTCACGGCGCGCGATGGTAATGTGCGGCCCGAAGACGGTCAAGGGCGGCCCAACGATCTGTGCATCCAGCAACGGAGGCCAAGAGCCATGCACGTCTTTGGGCTTCGGCGACAACCGTGCAGAATGGTGCGCATCACCTGGCTTCCCTCCCCGATCCTCTCGAGGACGAACTCGTGCCGGCGAAAGAACGACTCGACGTATTGCTTGTCCAGCGGGGGCTTGCGGAATCACGCACCAAGGCGCAAGCGCTAATCCGAGCGGGAGACGTTTCCGTTGCCGGGCACCGCAGCGACAAACCCGGGCTTTCGATTGCCCTTGACGCGCAAATCACCATGCGCGAACGCTCCCCGTGGGTAGGGCGCGGCGCGCTGAAGCTGGTCCATGCGCTCGATGCGTTTGGAATCGACGTGCGTGAACAGGTCTGCCTCGACGTTGGCGCGTCGACCGGTGGTTTCACCGACGTTTTGCTCGCACGCGGTGCGGATCACGTCTTCGCGGTTGATGTAGGCCGAAACCAACTAGCATGGAGATTGCGGCAGGATGCGCGTGTCACGTGCATGGAACGGACAGACATCCGGCGGCTGGATTCATTGCCAACCACGCCAACGGTGACCGTCGTCGATGTTGCTTTTATCGCATTGCGGTCGGTCCTACCTCCGATCCAGGCCCTTTGTCCTCCGGGCAGCGACGTTATCGCGTTGGTCAAACCGCAATTCGAAGCGGGTCGGGAGCGCGTGGGGCGCGGTGGCATCGTGCGCGACGCGCATGTCCATCGCTCGGTGCTACGAGCAGTGATCGAACAAGCACGGGACGCGCGGTGGCGCGTCATAGACGCAACCGCGTCCCCGATCACGGGCGGATCCGGAAATCGGGAGTTTCTCCTTCAGATGGCCACGCCTAACGAGGCGCCGGCTGTGCGCGACATGCGCTCGACCGACGCCGACATAGTCGTTGATCCCGTCGACGATGCCGATGACGGTCGGCTGGCCAAGCAGGTTGAGGATTGCTACGTCGATCCCAGCGTCAAGATCCTTGTAGCGCGAGCCGTGACCCCGAGCGATTCACAGAGCGATTCCGCGGATTGATAGCCGGCTCGAACGCCGGAAACCCGCAACCCGTACTCAGCACCAACCGATGAGAAACGGCCCACCCCGGCGTAACCGGGATGGGCCGTCGTCTCTTGCAGAATGCTGCGGTTTAGCGCTTGGTGTACTGCGGTGCCTTTCGGGCACGCTTCAAACCAGGCTTCTTCCGTTCCTTCTCCCGCGGGTCTCGCGTCAAGTAGCCACCACGACGCAAGGTCACGCGTAGGTCTTCGTCGGCATTGACCAAGCATCGAGCGATGCCCTGCATGATGGCCCCTGATTGCCCCGTAATCCCACCGCCCTGCACCATGCAGGTCACGGTATAGTTGGCAGCGCCTGCCGCAACGAGGGGGCTACGTACGGCGCGCTGATCGACGGCGCGCGGGAAGTAGTCCTCAAGGGTCTTCCCGTTGACCATGATCAGGTCGGAACCGTCCGCGTAGACGCGAACTTGCGCAGACGCCGACTTGCGACGCCCCACGCCATAGAAATACTTTCCTTCTACTTGGGCCATCGGAGCCCGTTCGGCCTTTGCCATGTCCTAGCCTCGCAGTGGTTCGTTTGCTGATGGGTGCAATACGTGCCGCTTAGAGCACGCCGCCGGTCAATTCGTGGGCTACGGGACCCTGTGCGCTGTGCGGATGATCGCCGCCCGAATAGATTTTGAGTTTCTGCAGCATCACCCGGCCCAGACGATTGCGGGGCAGCATGCCGCGCACGGCAAGACGCAGGACGCGCTCAGGATGACGGTTGAGCATCTCGGTGAGCGTCATCTCGCGCAAACCACCGGGATACCCGGAGTGGCGATAGTACTTCTTGCGATCGCCGCGCGCCTCACTGAAGGCGATCTTCTCGGCATTGATGATCACAACATGGTCACCGGTGTCGAGATGGGGGGTGTACGTCGGGCGATGCTTGCCCTGGAGAAGGTGCGACACTTCGCTAGCGAGACGCCCGAGAGTCTGCCCCTCTGCATCCACCAGCAACCACTTTCGATCCACTTCCTTCATATCCGGCACGTAAGTCCGACTGTTCATCCCTTACTCCATCTCTCGCGCTTCTGCGCGTCGTTGAATTGCTTCGTCCGGCGGGTAGCGCACCGCCGTGAGCACAAGACCCTGGGCGGGGGCACGCCTGGCCGTCGGAGCACCCGCTTCATTTCTCAGTACCGCGTCGACCACCGCGGGTTGTTCCTTGCCAACGCCTACGTCGCACAATAAACCTACCGTACGTCTCACTTGATGGCGAAGGAAGGCGTTCGCTTCCAGCTCGATCCATACCTCATCGCTTTGTTCCGAAACATCGACTCGATCCATTCGGCGCTGCGTCGGCCCACCTGGTGTCATGGGACGCCCAAAACCGGCGAAGTCGTGACTGCCGATCAATCGACTCGCAGCCGCCTGCATGGCTGTCACATCCAACGCGCGGCGCACATGGTAACTGCGTGCCCTACGTAGCGGATCGCGCAGCGGGCGTGGCAAGACCACATACCGATAAGCTCTACCAATGGCGCTATGACGAGCATGGAACGTCTCGGCGACCTCAGCTATCTCGTCAACCACCAGATCGCGCGGCAACGCCGCATTCAATGCACGCTGCAACGCATGCAGCCCATGTGTCCAACGTGTGTCAAAGTGCGCTACTTGTCCGGTTGCATGGACGCCGGCGTCCGTACGACCCGCTCCGACGACACGTGCACCGTGTCCAACAATACGGCAAACACCCTTCTCCAACTCGCCCTGAACGGTTCGCACCCCCGGCTGTCGCTGCCAGCCGCGAAATGCCGCTCCGTCGTAGGCCACCCGCATCCGAACTCGATTCAACGATGGAAGCGAGGGACCCGAGCGATCAGGATCGGTACTCACACCTCGTGACGAGTTCACCGCCATCGCGCGAGTTCATCCCAATCCTGATCAGTCCACCAACTCAAGAAATACCATTGGGGCGTTGTCACCGCTGCGCGCACCCAGCTTTAGAATGCGCGTAAACCCGCCCGGTCTCTCGGCCATGTCCGGACCGATGACGTGGATCAGCTTATCGACGATCGCCTTGTCTGCGATCTCGCTCATGATCTGCCTTCGTGCGTGCAGGTCACCGCGCCGCGCAAGGGTAATCAGCTTCTCCGCTTCACCCTGAACGGCCTTGGCCTTGGCCTCGGTGGTCTTGATCCGCTCATGACGAAAGAGTTCCGTCATCAAGTTGCGAAACATCGCCCGTCGGTGCGCGCGGTCACGCCCGAGCTTGCGCCCGGCTTTGGCGTGGCCCATGGCTTAGTCCTCCACCTCGTCTTGGCCTGTCGGTAGGTACTCGATAAAGCCCTTTGCCGACAGCGCGTCTTTGAGTTCGTCCAATGACTTCTGCCCGAAGTTGCGTATGACGAGCATCTCATCCTCGCCCTGGGCCATGCGCTCGAGGATCTCTCCCACGCGCGTTAGACCGGCTCGCTTCAAGCAGTTGTAGGCGCGCACCGAGAGATCCAGCTCCTCGATCGCAGTTTCATAGATCGGTCGCGGAATGCCCTCTGCATCTTCAGGCTCTTCCTCAACCGGCTCCGATCCAAATCCGGCGACGCCGCGAAAGCGATCCGCGAGGATGGCCGCCGCGCGCCGCAAGGCATCTTCCGGCCCGACGGTGCCGTCGGTCCAGATTTCCATCGTCAGCCGATCGTAGTTTGACAACTTGCCGACGCGGGTCTTGTCTACACGATACGAGACACGGCGAATCGGGCTGAAGATCGCATCGACCGGCAGCTCACCAATGTCCAGCTTCTCGCGGTCGTCCGCGGGCGAGTATCCCCGCCCACGACGCACGATAAACTCCAGTTGGACTTCCGCGTCATGCGAGTCGAGCGTGAGAATCGGCTGCTCGGGATTGACGATCTCCAGATCACTCGGCAGATCAATGTCCGCCGCGGTCACCAGGCCCTCGCCGTTGGCGATCAAACTAATCCGCCAATCTTCGCTGCCGTCTTCTGCTAGCGGCCGAAACCGGACCTGCTTTAGATTGAGCAGCATGCGCGTCGTATCTTCGCGCACATTCGGAACCACAGAATACTCGTGATACACGTCGGCAATCTTGATGCTCGTGATCGCCGCTCCGTCCAAGCTGGAAAGCAGCACGCGGCGCAAGGCGTTGCCGAGCGTCGTGCCATAGCCGCCATCGAGCGGTCCAATTCGGATACGCGCATAGCGCTCCGTCGGCCGCTCAACCTCGACTCGCGTCTGTTCCAACGTCATTGTCGCTTCCACGTCCGCTCTCTCCGTTCTACGCTCGCTGCGAAGCTGCGTCGCGATCCCGCGGCCTTAGGGCGCACGCCCTCGAGCCGCAAGCCGTCGTGCTTGGGCTGTACTAGACGCGTCGCTTCTTCGGGGGGCGGCATCCGTTGAATGGAATCGGGGTCTCGTCGGTAATCGACGAAACCTTCAACCCGCCCTGGCTCAATGCTCGAATGGCGTTCTCGCGACCAGGACCGGGGCCCTTCACGTGGACCGTGACTTCGCGCATGCCGTGCTCGATGGCCTCTTCGGCCGCCGCCTGCCCAGCGAGCTGTGCCGCGTACGGCGTGCTCTTGCGCGAACCCTTGAAACCGACCGTGCCGCCACTGCGCCAGCACACGGTGTTTCCATTGGGATCAGTGATCGTGATGATCGTGTTGTTGAACGTTGCGAACACGAATGCGCGCCCCGTCGGGATGTTCTTACGTACCGCGCGTCGCCCGCGGCGGGCTGCTTGTCGGGCCATTTGGCTCTCCTCGTCCCCTACTTCAAGGCGGCGCGACGGCGCACCGGCACCGTCTTGCGCGAGCCCCGGTTGGAGCGCGCGTTGGTGCGCGTGCGTTGGCCGCGCACGGGCAGCCGCCGGCGATGGCGGATCCCGCGATAGCAGCCGATCTCTTGCAACCGCTTGATGTTCTGCGACACTTCTCGCCTCAGATCACCCTCGACCTTGAAGTTCTGGTCGATGAACGCGCGCAAGCGGCCAACCTCGTCCTCGGTCAACTCCTTGATCCGAACCGCGCCGTCGATGCCGGTCGCATCCAGGATTCGCTCGCTGCTTGTGCGACCGATACCGAAGATGTAGGTCAACGCGATGATGCTGCGCTTGTCTCGTGGCAGGTCAACGCCTGCAATACGTGCCATATTCGAGCTCCTAGCCCTGACGCTGCTTGTGCTTCTTGATCTTGCAAATCACGTAGACACGCCCTCGTCGCCGCACGATCTTACAGTTCTCGCAGCGCTTCTTGACGCTAGCCTGAACCTTCATGGAATGGTCCTTTCTGCCGACAAGCCAAGCGTTGAGGATAACCCGCCCCCTCCGCTCGGTCAAGAATTTCAGCCCCCAACGGGCGTGATACTACTTGATGAAGCCTTCATAGTTGCGCATCAGTAGCTGCGCTTGCAACTGCTTGATCGTATCGGCGACGACGCCGACCACAATGAGCAGCCCGGCACTGTCGACGATCATCGACTGCGTTGCGTTCAATCCCGGCGTCAAGAACTGCATGAAGTACGGGACGATCGCCACCAACCCTAGGAACACGGCACCGAACAGCGTGATCCGGTGCAAGACGAAGGTCAAGTACGTCTCGGTGCGCTGGCCCGGACGAATTCCGGGCACGAAGCCACCGTTGCGCTGCAACGTCTCGTGCAAGCTCTGCTGCCGGAAGATCACATCCGCGTAGAAGTACGTGAATGCCACCACCAGAATGAAGTACACGAGGAAGTAAACCCAGTCCGTTCCCGAGATGAAGGTATTCTGAAGCGTGATTCCTACGCCGCTGACCGTGCTGTTGCTCGAGTTGGCCATCAGGCTGCCGATCACACCGGGAAAGATCATCAACGAGCTCGCGAAGATCAGCGGGATCATGCCCGTCGAGTTCACGCGCATCGGGATGAACGTAGACTGCCCACCGTATACTTTTTGACCGCGGACCTGCCGACCGTATTGCACGGGAATGCGTCGATGACCCTCTTGGATCACGACGATGGCGTACACGATGGCGATCGTAAACAGAGCCACCACGACCAGCGAGAGCACATTCGCCTGCCCGAGGTTCAACAGGTTCGTCGGAATCTGCGCCGCGATACTAATGAAGATGATGATCGACACGCCGTTGCCGAGGCCCTCTTCCGTGATGCGCTCACCGAGCCATAGCGCGAACATCGAACCCGCCGTCAGGGCCATCAAGACCGTCACGGTATTGAGCGGGTAGTTCGGACCAAACTCAATGATCTGCTGGCCGACGCTGCCGGAGCTGTTGAGCAGGGCAATCTGCGCGAACGCCTGCGCAATACACAACGGGATCGTCATCCAGTAGGTCCACTGGTTGATCTTGTTGCGCCCAGACTCCCCTTCCTTCGACAACTCTTCCAGCGCAGGAATCAACGGCGTCATCAGCTGCATGATGATCGAGGCGGTGATGTAGGGATAGACCCCCATCGCCATCACCGAAAAATTCTCGAGCGCACCGCCGGTCATCATGTTCAAGAAGCTTCCGAGACGACCGACCGCGCCGGGACCGTCCAAGATCTGGCTGATCGCCACCCGGTCTGCACCCGGTACGGGAATCTGCGCGGCGAGACGATAGATGGCCAGAATCGCCAACGTATACAGGATGCGCCTCCGGAGATCCGGTAAACGCAGGGATTGAGCCAGTGATCGGAACATCGCGGCTTGCTCCTCGGAAGGGTGCTCGTATCCGGCCGTCTAACGGCGGCCGGCGCGCTATCGGAAGCGCTTGTGCTCGCGGCGCATGCCGGGACGCCGATAGTCGTCGGTCGTGTCTTCACAGCGGCCACCAGCACCCTCGATGGCCGCCCGTGCAGCGACGCTGAATCGCGGCGCGTGAACAACGAGAGGCTTGGCGATCTCGCCGCCCAAAATCTTGTAGGCCTCGCGCTCGTTGCGCAGGACGCCGGCTGACGTAAGGGTCGCGGCGGTGATCTCGGTGTTATCTTCGAACATTGCTTCCAAGCGCGACAAGTTCACCGGAGCGTATTCGACACGGAACACGTTTGTGAAGCCGCGGCGGTACGGAAGGCGTCGGACAAGCGGTAGCTGCCCGCCTTCGAAATACGCCTTCTTTCCTCC
>JAJCYU010000334.1 GCA_029262755.1 Anaerolineae bacterium | reverse complement strand
CAGGACTCGAACCTGCGCACCCGGCTCCGGAGGCCGGTGCTCTATCCTCTGAGCTACGGGGGCGCACCGAACAGGGCATCGGGGTCATACCCCCAATTCTGTCGAGTCCGCCATCTATCTCAGCGCCGCGAACGGCACTGGCGGATGCCTAGCTTGACGGGTGTTACCCGACCTCGCCGGCGTCCGCTGCGACGGGACCGAACATCGCTTGAGGTCGCTGCCCCAAGTACGAGCCCGGCCCACCCGCCTTGCTGCCGTGGCCGCCTCACCTGCGTGCGCCCGTCTCCGAAGCGCACCCTCGCCTTCCCGGCGAGCTTTCACCCTTGCCGCCCGCGTCACAATGCGCGGGTCCGACAGGTCTTCTCTCTGTTGCGGCTGTCGTCACGCGCCCTCACGGGCAACGCGCCCTCACTTCCGGTTTCGTGAGGTCCACATGTACGTGGCAGTTGGGAGGTTCCTCTAGCCCGAAGGCCAGCGGCGGATTCCCGGATGCCCTGTCAAGGTGCAATGCGGAAGGGGAGACTCGAACTCCCACCCTCTTTGACGAGGACTAGGCCCTCAACCTAGCGCGTCTGCCAATTCCGCCACTTCCGCTTACTGCACACCCCAGCGTGCCTTCCTACAGGGTGTGTCCTGGTGCCGAGGGCGAGACTCGAACTCGCACGGGCGTTAAGCCCACGGCGTCCTGAACGCCGCGCGTCTGCCAATTCCGCCACCTCGGCAAAGGATGGTATCCCCGGCAGGACTCGAACCTGCGACCTTCTGGACCGCAACCAGACGCTCTAATCCACTGAGCTACGGGGACACGTAACGCTACGATTCTCGCGACATAGTCGTCGCGAGAACGTCGGGTAGAGTACCATGCAGCCCTAGGGGTGTCAACCATTTTGGCGCGTTCAGCAACAAGCGAAGACGCGTCGATTGACGGTGGCAGGTACCGCCGGTTAGAATCGCCATGCGTCGATGCGAAGCGGGCGCATTCTGCAGCACGACGAGCGATCTACGTCGCCGAAATTCTCGACATAAAGACAACGAAGGTGGAATCCGTGGCCAAGCGCAAGAAGCAGGGAATCTCATGGCAGCTTATCGGTATCGCCGCCGTGCTGGCGGCCTTCTTTCTCATGGGGCTGATCTGGCTCCTATCGGGCGGTTCTTCCGATGGGCCGGCCACCCCGGTAAGCCAGTCTCTCGGCGGGGATGTCGCGGAGGATATGCACGGTATTCACGATGACGGCCGTCCCTTCATGGGGGATCCGGACGCCCCCGTCGTCGTGTACGAGTTCGCGGACTGGCAGTGCCCGCATTGCCGCGATTTCTCGCAGACCTACAGCAAGGGCTTCAAGCGCGACTACATCGGCTCCGGCAAGGCCAAGCTCGTCTGGGTGAACTTCGCATTCCTGGGGGATGAAAGCAATACCGCCGCGGCTGCTGGATTCTGCGCCGCGGATCAGGGCGAGTTCTGGGCGATGCATGACTGGATTTTTGAGAATCAGACGGCGGTCAACAACGATGGCGCCTACAACACGGAACGGCTGACCTCGATGGCAGAGAGTATCGGGCTTGATACGGAGGTCTTCGCGAACTGCATGTCCGACCCGGAAACGATCGCCCGCGTGCAGGCGGACCGAGATTTCGCCACGGAGACGGGCGTGGAAAGCACCCCTTCCTTCTTGATCGGCGAAACGCTGGTGGCCGGCGGTGGTCAGGCTGAGGTACTCGACCTATCCACGGCCGTGGACACGGCGCTGGCGGGAGAGTGACGCCGTAGCGAAGAACCCACCCCACGCAGGGTCGCCTGCAGGGGCGCTGCATTTCGAGGCCGGCCCGGGATTCCGGGCCGGCCTCGCGCTTGGTCTGGCTCGCTTCAATCGGGGCGATCATTGGGGCAGCCATGAAGCCTGGGAGGCGGTCTGGCTCGACGCTCCCCCCGAAGAGAAAGCATTCGTACAGGGTCTGATCCAAGCCGGGGCGGCGTTTCATAAGTATGTGGTGCAGGATAACGCCAACGGTGCGGGGCGTTTGCTCAAACGAGCGCTTCAGGCCCTCGATCCTCTGCCCGACTACCACCACGGCCTGGATCTGGTCGCGCTGCGAGCCGAGTTGTCGGTCTGGCGGAAGCGGCTCGCCACGCCCATGCCCATCACCGGGCCGGTACCCGGCCTGCCGCGCATAGGCTGGGCCCCCGCGGCCGCACGCGAGCATCTTCAGGTCGAAGAAGTCTACTTGCATAGGGTCGCTCACGGCGATGCGCGCGCCATCCTTATCGAAGCCCGTTCGGGGGGACACGTGGGTTGGGGCGAATGCCGGCAATCATGGCGGGAGCACGGCGCGTTGGCAGCCCTGTCCGAGTCGCTCGTTCCCGCACTTCTCGCTCTGCCGGTTTCGTCTGCGGCCGTGCTTAGCCTGCGCTGGCAGGGTCTCGCATCGGAATCCGAGGCCGCCGCCGGATTGGAGGCCGCCATTTGGGACCTGAGCGCGAAACGAGACGGCATTGCGCTCACGACTGCACTCGCGATGGCCGACCGGCCCATCCCGCTTGCCGCGCGCGCACGGGGCGGTGACGTAGCCTCATTAGTCCTGATGGCGAATTCACTGGTGGACAGGGGCTTTCGGGAGCTCATATTCTCCGCCCGCCCGAATGCGGATCGGCGCGTCGGGCCAAACGTGGTGCGCGCTCTAGCCGCACAGGGCGCGGCCTTCGCCTTCGACCTCGAAGAACGGTATCGACCCTCTGATCTCTACGCGTTGCAGGTCCTTGCGGGGCTCGGTCCCAGCGTCATGATGCGCCCCGTTCCCGGAGCGCATGTGCATGAAGCCGCTCGATTACAGCGCTGGCTGGACGCCCCGGTTGCCTTCGCCCCGGTTGAGACTGCGGAAGCGGCATCGTCGGTACTCGAGCGCGAAGCTACCGATGAGCTGCTTGTCGATTCGGGGACGTGCGGCACGTACGCGGCTCTGTCGATGGCCAATGCCGCGCAAGGACACGCCGTCGCGGCCCGCCTGATCGCACGGCCCGTCACCCCGATCGGCGCGCACCACGCCCTTGCGGTTGCCTGCCATCCGGCGTTCACGCGTCCCGCGGACGTTGGAATCGACGGCGACGAGCGTCCGTGGTCGGATTGGCCGCAACCCGATGCCACCGGCTGTGCCGCGCCTCGATCCGGACCCGGCATTGGTATCGAGCCCGACGGCTGGCTGCGTGTCGTGCGCGAGGGCGAGCCCACCCGGCTGGCGATCTGAGTGCGGCGCGCCCGTACCCGCGCGGCCATGGTGGCAGGGCTGTTCCTGGCTCTCGGCACGATCGCGTGTTTCGAATCGTCGTTGGACCCGTCGGCCACAGTAGAGGTGCTTGGCGCTCCGGGGATAGACCCACGACTCGGTGTCAATGTCGACCTCCTTGAAAGGTCCGTGACCGAGGAACGACGCGGCCACGCGCTGTCCTTCCTTGAAGAGGCGCCGATCCATCTGGTACGGATGCCCGTCCGCTGGGCCGACATCGAGCTCCGTTCGGGTGAGCCCGATTGGACCCGACTGGACTCGGTGGCCGCGGATCTACGGCAGCGCCAGGTTCGGTGGATCGCCACCATCGAAACGACACCTTCCTGGGCGGCCGACCACCGCGACGTCCCTGCCCATTGGATGGTTTGCAAAGATCGATCGCCGTTAGCCCAAGCTTTGCGCGACGGGCCCCCGCGGCATGCACGTGATCTCGCGGCCTTTGCGGCGGGGGTTGCCGAACGCTTCGAGGCGGATCTGGCCGCCATCGAGGTATGGCGCGAACCGAATCTTGCCGCCACGTGGCGCGTTTCGGGCCCTGACCCGGAAGACTACGCAAACGTGCTCGCCGCGGTGACTCGAGCAGTCCACGATCGCGCGCCGGCCGTGCCCGTTCTCTCCGCCGGCCTCGCGCCGACGACGGAGTTGGGAGTATGCGCACTATCCGACCTCGTGTTTCTGGAGCGTTTGGCACGCAGCGGCGCCCTTGAAGCGGTGGATGGGGTTGCGATCCAGCCCTTTGGCTTGCGCGATCCGCCGCTGCGGCGCCGAGGGTCGCGAGCGTCATTGGACTTCGCGCGAGCCGAGGCCGCGCACGCGGTGCTGACGCGAAAAGGGCTAGAGAAGCCGATGTGGTCCGTCGCGTATGGTTGGCGCGTCGGCAACGCCGCTAGCCCATGGGGCGGGCACACCTCCGCGGGCGCTGCCTCCTGGTTGGGCGATGGATGGGCCCTCGCGCGCACGGATTGGCCATGGCTCGGGCCGATGCTCGTATGGCACCTCGATCCCGTTGCCGCGCCGCAAGACCCTGTCCACGGATTCGCCCTACTCGACCGCGATGGGGAGCCGACCGCGTTGGGCGAGGCGGTGCGCCACATGGCACGGAATCCGGAGACGTTGGTGGCGCCGGCTGCACTTGCGCCCACGCGCGAAAGCCGGTGGCCCTCGGACCAGATGCCCGCGGCGCTGGGCGGCGCGATCCTTCTGGCAGCTTTGGTGCTGGTTGCGGCAATGGCTGCGCGATTCCGCGCCACGCTCGCAGCGCCCATCGCGCCTTTTTGGCACGCGGTGAACGGCGTTCGTGATGCGCACGTGACGGTGCTGTATGCGGTGTTCGGGGGACTGGCAATGCTCGCGCCGTGGCCGATAGCCACGGCGGCGCTCGTGCCGCTGGCTGTGCTGGCCGCCATCCGACCCGCGATCGCCGTGGCCGGCGTCGCGGCCGTAGCCCCGTTCTGGTACGGGCTTCGCATGTACGGGGGGCCACGCCCCGTGGGTCCGGTGGAGGGGATGCTGGCGCTGGCGGTGATTGGACGAATGGCACGATCCTACACCCACGTGTCAACGGGTTCCGTAGCCACAGCGGACGTTGCTCCAAGGCGGACAATGCGCGAGGGAATTGAGTCCGTACGGATTGCGCTCCTCCGATTGCATCCCCTCGATGCCGTGGTTGTCGCGATTGTCGCTTGGGGAGCCATGGCTCCGCTGTGGGCGCGGACGCCGGACGCTGCCATCTACGCGTGGCGGACGGTCTTGCTGGGACCCGCAATCTGGTATGCGCTGTTGCGTATCGGCAGCCCGGCTTGGCGACGGCGTGCCACGCGAACGAGCACGATCGGGGTCATGGGGGGCGCCACCGTAGCCGCAGCGTGGGCATTCCTTGGGGCTCTTGCTCCCACACTGGGTGACAGCCTCGGCGTCGTGGCGGCCGAAGGCGTGAACCGTCTCACGGGGCCCTACGCAAGCCCGAACAACCTCGCGCTGCTCCTTGGCCGCGTGCTGCCGTTTGCTGCAGCCGGGGCTGCGCTTGCTTCGTCGCGTCGCGTTCGGACGGTTTGCTTTGTGGTTGCCTGGTTTACGGGGCTTGCGTTCCTGGGCACGTTCAGCCGCGGCGCCCTGCTATTCGGCCTGCCGCCGACGGCCCTGCTGGTCACGTGGCTCATTGCAGCAGCGCGCGGGCGCGCCGGCCTGCGCGCTGTCCGAATCACGCTGCTCTCGTTGTTGGCGCTAGCCGTTGTTGTCGTGGCGTTGGCGCTACCGTTTGCCCGCACGGAACGCGTACGCGGCGCGCTCAGCCTGGCACCAGGATCTACCGCCTACATCCGGACCCAATTATGGTCTGCCGGTCTTGAGATGGCGCGCGATCACGCCATTCTTGGCGTCGGTCCGGACAACTTTCTGCGCCAGTACAGCGAGATCTACGTGCGGCGCTCCGTGGTGCAGGAGCGCTTCCTAAACCACCCGCACCAGTTGGTGTTGGACTGGTGGACGCAGCTCGGAGCGCTTGGCCTGATCGCCCTCGCACTGTTGCTCGTGGGACACGTACGTCTCGCACGGCTTGCCTGGCCTGCGGTCGCGGCTGCAAACCCTCGGGCGCGCCAAAGCCTACTAGCGGTGGGCACACCTGAAGCCGCATCGGATCCAACGAGGGAAGGCTCGGCTGCGGTGGGCACCGCGGCACGTTCGGCTGGGGACTCTGCCGCCAGCGACACCGCGGAGGATTCCCAATGGCTGATCGTCGGAGCGATTGGGCTTCTCGTCTATGCCGCCGCGCATGGCCTGGTCGACAACCATTTCTTCTTGGTCGACCTGGCTCTGCTGCTCTGGCTGGCCCAGGCCATATTGCTGGCCCGCATACCGGACACGGGCGGGCCGCGGTCATAGGACGCACGAACGCAAAGTGGGCCCACCAGGATTTGAACCTGGGACCTACCGGTTATGAGCCGGCTGCTCTAACCGCTGAGCTATGGGCCCGCATGGAGCGGGTGATGGGAATCGAACCCACACCACCAGCTTGGAAGGCTGGAGCTCTACCATTGAGCTACACCCGCGAGCACTGCACATCATGTCCGAACGTGCTGCGTGTCCGGTGTTGCCTCGCAGCCGATTTCGGTTCACGGCCACGGTAGTCGGGGCGAGAGGATTTGAACCTCCGACCTCGGCGTCCCAAACGCCACGCGCTGCCTGGCTGCGCCACGCCCCGCCGTCGGGCGATGATAGGACGCCGCCGGGAGCCGGTCAACGATTGCCACGACCGCGCACCCACCAGGGGCGTATCGTCCTAGCCCCAGCCGTTGGCCGCTAGCACTCGGTCGCACTGAACATTCAATGCGACCGAGTACTAGGGCCAGTTGAGGTTGGCGCACTCGATCGTCTTGGCGATGCTGGTGTAGATCGTCGCGAGCTCCGCCGGGTCCGGAGCCGCGAAGAAGTCTGCATCGCGCCCGGCCACTTGTTTGAGCAGCTCGACGTCCAAGTTATCGGGCGTGCCTAGCCCGATAACGAACATGCGCGCCGGTACCTCACGTACGGCCGCGGCGGACGCCAAGACCGCCTCGTCTTCCACGCTACTTCGGCCGTCGGTCAACAGCACAACAGCGCGCGTGTTGCCTTCAATTGCACGCTCGCCTGTCAGTTCCGCAAAGGCGACATCGAGGCCGAGATCGATTCGTGTTCCCGCTTCCGTTTGCAGGCCGGCAAGCCCGTCGCGCAGTAACTGGGTGTCGCCCGTCAAACCCTGGACTAGGCGTGCCTCCGCATTGAAGGCCACGATGGAGGCGCGGTCCGCGCTGCGCATACGGTCCACGAGCAGCTGGGCCGCGTCCACCGCCGCCTCGAGCTGGCTCGGACCACCATCGCGCACCGGTTCCGCCATGCTGCCCGAGTTGTCCATCACGATCACGACGTCCGTGCCGATGTCCTCGCTGCTGCAACTCTGGCGAACCACGATGGGCAGGTACACCGGGCGCGGAATAGGCGTCGACGTAGGCACCGGTGTCAGCGTCGGTGTCGCCGTGGGGTCAAGGTCCACGACCTCAACCACGGGCACGGGAAAGCGCAG
>JAJCYU010000333.1 GCA_029262755.1 Anaerolineae bacterium | reverse complement strand
GCAGGCGCGCGTCGCAGCGGCGCAGGCGATAGCCGCGACAGGGCTTGCCACGTCGATGATCGACGTCTCGGACGGCTTCGCGGCAGACCTTGGTCATATCTGCGATGCGAGCGGCATCGGGGTGCACATCAACCCGTCCGGTCTGCCGCTTGCGCCGGGTGTGCGTGCCGTTGCGGAGGCCATGGAGGCGTCGGGGGCGAAGGACATGAGCGCGGACCTCGACCCGGCGCTGGGTCTCGCGTTGGGCGGCGGGGAGGACTACGCGCTCGTGCTGACGGTGGCTCCCCAATATGTGGCCACGCTACACGATGCGGTCGCGCAAGGCGGCTTGTTCGACGTCGGGGAGATCGTGGATCCGTCGGCGGGCCGACGGCTGGTCGATGCGGACGGGCAGTCGCGACCGCTCCCGGCGGACGGCTGGCGCCACGTGGGCTGAAGGGCGCTCCGACACAATAGCGGGGCGCTGGGTGGGAAATCACGAGCACATTCGAAGGGAAAGGGAAGGCAATGAAGACCGGTTCAGACTTTCGACCATGCGCAACACGGTGCGCAAACGCGTGGTTCGCGATCGTGCTCTTGGTCGGCCTCACCGCCTGCAACGGTCACACGACCGCCGACTCCCGCAGCGCCGTAATCGTCGACCAGCTCTCGCTCACCGTGCCGAATCCCGACTTCGTGGCCGAGGCGACGGCGCTCCTCGAGACAGGCGGCTACACCGTCGACTACATTCTCGGCAAGGACGTGACGGTCGAGGCCTACCGCGGCCTCCCGGCCGCCGGCTACGACTTCGTGCTGCTGCGGGCTCATTCGGCGCGGCTGCTCGAGGGCGAGGCATTGGGCGATGACGTGGCACTCTTCACCGGCGAGCTGATCGATTTGCGTCAATTTGCGGTGCAGGGTGTGCCTTCCGGCGCGGCCACGGCCGTCGCGGAGGAGCTCGCTCGACTCGACGGAGCGGTCGATTCCGCAGGGCGCGCACGCTTCACTTCCAAGGACTTCGCGCACTTAGTCCCCGCGGTGTTCACCGTGGACGGCGCCGAGCTCCCGTACTTTGGACTGCGGCCCGGATACGTGCGCGAGCGCTTCGATGGGACCTTTCCCGACGGTGCCACGGTGGTGCACATGGGCTGCGACGGACTTCGCTCGCGCGCGCTGGCCGAGGCTTTCGTGGCGCGCGGGGCCTCCACGTTTGTGAGCTGGGACGAGCCCGTCGTCGCCGGCCACACGGACGAGGCGACGCTGCGGCTGCTCGCACGCATGGTGGACAATGTTGGCGGCGAAGACCTGGCGGTCGCGCTGGCGTCCGTGAACGCAGAGGTCGGGCCCGATCCGCAGACCGGCGCACGGTTGGTCCTCTATCCCTGAGGGCGAAGGTGTGGCACTTTCCGCTGGTTCCCACGCTCCAAGAATTCGGCCCAGCATCATCATTCGCGGTGAATCGCGCGGATTCACGGGGCACCCGTATCTTGCGCGCCGCTAATCCCGTTCTCACAATGGACCCGAGCTACCGGGTCACGTGGCGTGTCGCTCCCTGCTGGCAGGGAGTTGGCGCCTATGGAAGGCGCGCGAGCGGGGAGTTCGCACACCGCCCGAACTGGACGCGGCGGCCATGTTGGTGACCGCGACGCCGTTTTGTGTGGGGGGAGAGTGACGTTGCAGTTGAATCCGCTTCGGACAGCGCGGGGGAAGATCCCGCACGCCGGAGATCTGCCGCGGCCTAAGGGGCCGGGGCGCAGCGTGTTGTTCCCCGAACATTTGAATTTGTCTACTCCAACCGCATCCGAGCACGTCGCCTTTGGGACGGATGCGATCGCCCCCTGCCTCAAGTGAACGCCCCACCGGAGCTAGTCATGCGCGCAAATCGCGTAGCGTCCAATCGTCCCATCCGCCGCTTGAGTCGCCTTGCCGGCGCCGCCACCTTCTGGGCATTCGCCGCCCTGTGCGTGCTCGTCGCGCTGCCGCTGGGCGCTGCCGTTGCCGCGCGCGACGCCGGCACCGAGGTGCAGGTCGCCGCGCCCCCGTCCGCTCGTGACGTGGTGTTGCAGGAGGAGTCCGCGTCCGCGCCCGACGTCATCGTGGACGAAAATGCGCAAACGACGGACGCGGACCCGCCGACGGTGGCTGAGCTCGATGCTCAAACGACCGGTGCCGACGCGGACGATCCGGCGCTCGTGGACGAAGCGATGGGGCAAGGCCCGGACCTTGGATCGGAGACCGGTGCTTCCGGTGGCGACGCGCTCGTGGACGGCTGGCATCGCGCTGAACTGGCTCAGCGATCGGACCCGTTGGCCGGGCCGGACCTGAACAACAACGGCATTCCGGACGCTTGGGAGAATGTGGATCCATACGAATTCGCCATGCGGGGCGTGGCGCCGACCGTGGATCCAACCCTTGACGATCCCGATCTCACCCTGATCGAGCCGTCCGAGGATCTGCGCGGCCGACCGGACGAGAATCCCGTGCGTAGCCTCGACGAGGCGCTGGCGGCGCGCGAAGGCCGCTTCGCCGACGACGCGCGGCCGGCGGGCACGGATGAGACGGCGCGGCTGATGGCCGTCACGTTCGTCGTCACCAGCACCGCGGACAGCGGGCCGGGCACGTTGCGCCAAGCCATCCTGGACGCCAACGGCAGCGGCGGCGCGGACGACATCGAGTTCAATATCCCGGGTGTCGGGGCGCAGACGATCAACCTGACGGCCTCGCTGCCCAACGTCACCGAGGCGATCACGATGGACGGCGCGACCCAGCCCTGGTGCTGCGCGCCGCAGATCACGCTCGACAGCGGCGGTGGCGGCTTCACGGTGCTCACGCTCTCCGGGCACAGCGGCTCGACGATCCAGAATCTGGCCTTTCGCAACAACCCGGGCGGCACGCAGGTCCTGTTGAGCAACGCCGACGACGCCACGCTCGAGAACGTGGACGTCTCTCGCGTATCGGGTGGGCGTGGCGGCACGGGCATCTCCCTCCAGACCGGCACGGACGGCGCCGTGCTGCGCGATATCACCGCCACCGGCCGCAGCCAAGCCATCCTCGCAAACGGTGGCAGCGACCTGTCGGTCCTGGGCGCCGACCTCAGCGATAGCGACTACGGCTTCGAGCTCAACGGCGTGGTGAGCACCACGCTCTCCGGCGGCGTGCGCATCGACGACGTCGACTTCACGGACAACACCTACGGCTTGTATCTCCAGAACATGAGCGACCTGATCATCTCCGACGGCACGATCGTGGGCACCCACATCACGCCCACGCTCGGCGGGGGCACGGAGACCCTGCGCACGGTCACGAACAGGCCCCTCTGGTTGCGTAACATCGACGATACGCGCATCGAGCGCCTGGACATGAGCTGGTCGGCTGCCGGCCGTCCCGGGGACGCGGCGATCTACCACGACAGCGGCGAATGCGAAAACCTCGAGATTCGCGACGTCAACGGCTCGAATCGCAACCGGGGCTTCTACCTGGTCGCCAACGTGCGTGACTTGATCGTCGAGGACAACTTTGTCACGAATACGAACCAGGCGATGGAGATCCGCTCGGTCTTCAGCACGACCCTGCCCGGCGGCATCTCGATGTCCGGCAACGACTTCTCGCAGAGCACGGCCGGCCTGCGCATCGACAGCGCGAACAACCTGGTGATCTCCGACGGCAGCGAGCCCGGCACCAACATCGATCTCACGGACCAGCTTGGCAATCACACGCTGAACACGGTGGCCACGGGTGGGAGCATCGCGCTCTACTTGGTCAACTGCGACGACTGTTCGGTGACGGACCTCGACCTGAGCTGGACGGGCAGCACCAGCCAAGATGGGTACGCGCTGCAGGTGCAGACCAATTCGGATCGCATGCGCGTCGAAGACAACACGATCGACAGCCGGCGGCGCGGCATTTACCTCAGCGGCGGCGAAGACCTCATCGTGCGTCGCAACACGCTCACGCGGAGTGGCTTCAATACCAACGAGTGGGCGCTGCAGATCCTGAGCGCGATCTCCAACACGCTCGTCGGTGGGGTGATCGTCGAGGACAACGACTTCACCGGCGCGCCCTACGGCGTGCGCTTCGACGGCATGAGCTTCCTGACGATCTCGGACGGCACGCAGCCCGGCACGAACGTCGACCTGCACAACCTGGCCGGCGCGGGCACGCTGACCGAGACGAGTGGCTACGCGCTCTATCTCTCCAACATCGACGACAGCTCGGTGACCGACCTGGACTTGAGCTGGCAGGACGGCTCGACCTGCTGCACGGGTAGGGGCCTCAACGTCGATAGCTCCTCTCAGCGCAACGTCATCGAGGACAACGTCATCAAGGCCCGCCAGATGTCCATCTTCTATTCCGGCGGCGACGACGTGACGATCCGCGACAACGACCTGGGCAACAGCGGGCAGGACACGAACCAGTGGGCCCTCTACATGGCGTCCATCGACCTGCCGATCGACATCGCGGACAACGACTTCACGGACGGCCGCTACGGCGTGCGCATCAACGCCATGAGCGGGCTGACCATCAGTGACGGCTCCGCGATCGGCACGAACGTCAAGCTGACCGACTCCGGCGGCAACCACACGCTCAACACCGTGAGCGAGTACGCGCTGTACCTCAACAACGTGGACGACTCGCTCATCACCGATCTCGACCTGAGCTGGACGGGCGGTGGGGGGCGCAGTGGCCGAGGGCTCCACGTCGACGGTGGCTCTACGGGCAACGTCGTCCAGGACCTGACGATCACCGATCGTTTCATGGGAATCTTCTACAACGGCGGCTCGGATGTCACGATACGTCGACTGGACCTGAGTCGCTCTGGCCAAGACGTCAACCAGATGGCGATGTACCTCATCGGCATCGACGCCCCGCGCTCCGTCGACGAGATCGATTTCACGGACGCGATCTATGGCGTACGCCTGCAATCGATGAGCAACATCACCGTCTCCGACGGCTCGAAGATCGGCACGGACATCACGCTGACCCTCTCCAGCGGCGTGGTCACGCAGACGTTGACCACCGTGTCGGGCGACGCGATCTACATCTACGACCTTGACGACGCAATCATCTGCAACCTCGACCTCAGCTGGCTCGGCGACAGCACGCGACGAGGGCGCGGTATCTACAACGAGCGACGCTCGAACCGGCTGACGATCGAGGACAACGTCATCACGAACCGGGACTACGGCATTGGGTTCCAGTCCATCGGTTTCAATCTCACGAACGGCAACACCGACATCACGATCCGGGACAACAATCTATCCGATGACAACAACTCGGTGTGGCTCTACGATATCCTGACCGACACGGTCAGCGGGGCACAACTCCTCATCGAGGACAACGACCATAGCTACAGCACCAACGGCATCCGCGTGGAGCGCGCCACGGGCTTCCTGACCGTCTCGGACGGCTCATTGCCCGGAACGGACATCGACGTCACGGACGGCAGCGGAGCAGAGACTCTGCGCCAGGTGACCGGCAATGCGTTGTACCTCTCCAGCATCGACGACGTCGTCGCCGGCAACATGGACCTGAGCTGGACCGGCGACGGCGTACGGCGCGGCACGGCCCTGCACGGCCGGGGCGACCGCTGGACGGTCTCCGACGTTAGTGCGTCGAACCGTGACCAGGGCTTCGACTTTAGCGGCGATGAGTGGACGATCGAGGACAACGTTGTCTCCGACAACAACGGCGGCATCTACTTCGATTCCGGCAGCGACGTCACGATCCGGCGCAACGACCTTCGGCTGAGCGGCGGGAGCTCGGCCTTGCACTTCCGGCAGCTTGTCACCGGCACCCTCGTCGAGGGCAACGACTATTCGGACAGCACGAGCGGCATCCGCATCCAGCGCAACGACACGACCGACCTCACGATCTCCGACGGCTCGGTCACGGGCTCCAACCTGATCGACGTCACGAACGAGGCGGGCGAGCACACCCTGCGCCGCGTGTCCGGGACAGCGCTCGAACTCAACGTAAACGACGCGGTGAACTGGTCGATCGACAACGTGACCGTCACCCGCCTCAACCTGGGCTGGGAGTATCGCGACGTCACGGGATCGCGCAGCGGCACGGGGCTGCAGGTGCGCCACCGCTTCGCTCAGACCGGTTTCGCCGCCGCCAACCTGCTGCGGCAGAACAACAACGTCAACATCTCCTACCTCGACATCGAGGGTCGTAGTGACGGCATCCTCCTCAACCAGGGCAACCCTCTGCTCGCGATCAGCTGCACGCGCCTCGTCGACAACAACGACGGCATCGAAGCGCAGGCCTTTTGGAACATCAGTGGCGAGGAGCCGGTGACGATCGTCGACAACCTCATCGAGGACAACACGAACGGTATCCGCTGGAACACGAACAGTTGGACGCTGCCGGCGGAGGGCAACTGGTGGGGCGCGGCGGACGGGCCGTCCAACCTCGGCGGCGCGGGCAATGGCTACATCAATGACGTGGATGCGGACCCCTTCCTCACCAGCCCCCCGGCCTGCGCGCCGGTCCCCTTCGAGGTCACGACGACGGCGGACACCGTCGACGGCGACGTCTCCAGCGTGACCAGCCTCACGCTCGACCGCGGCACGGACGACCGGATCAGTCTGCGCGAGGCGATCCTCGCTACCAACAACACGCCCGGTGCGGACGAGATCACCTTCAACATCAGCCCGACCGGCGCGGCCACGATCATCCTGGTCGGCGCGCTGCCCACGATCAGCGAGTCGCTGACCATCGACGGCTCGACGCAGCCGGGCTTCGCCGGGCTGCCCGTGATCACGCTCGACGCCGGCGGCGTCGCGGGTCCCGTCCTGACCTCGACGGGCGACGGCACGGTGCTGACCGACCTGGCGATCGTCGACTCGCCGGACGAGGCGATCGTGCTCAGCGGTCTGACGGGTGCGTTGCTGCGCAACCTGGATCTGCCTGGCCCCGGCGGCCCCGCCGCGGGCAAGTCCGTGGCCGTGGCCGGCAGCACGGACGTGACGATGGAGGACATCAAGGTCAGCGACCGCGTGGACGGTGTCCACGTCTCCAGCAGCTCCGCCGTGACGATCACTTGCTCCTCGATCGTGCTCAACACGACCGGCGTGCTGCTCGACGGAACATCCTCCGGCGTGCGCCTGACGAACAACGAGGTCGACGGCAACACGGCCGCAGGCCTGGACAACAGCACGCCGAGCCCGGTCGACGCCCTGTTCAACTGGTGGGGCGATCCCTCGGGCCCCGCATGCCCGACGGCCTGCGCGCCGCCGAATGCCGGCATAGGTGACGCGATCATCGGCACGCCCGGCAGCGTGGCCGCCACGCCCTTCCTGGGCATGCTCCCGCCGTGTATCGCTCCCTCGGTCTTCGAAGTCACGACGATCTACGACGTGGACGACGGCGACACCTCGAGCATCGCGGCGCTCGTGGCCAGCCCCGGTGCGGACAGTGCAATCAGCCTGCGCGAGGCGATCCTGGCGACCAACGCCACGGTCGGCGTGGACGCGATCCCCTTCAACATCGGCGCCGGGGGACAGAAGACGCTCCTGCTGACGAGCACGCTGCCCGTCGTCACCGAGGGCGTCCTCCTCGACGGCGCCACCCAGCCCGGCACGGCCGGGCTCATGCCGATCACCCTGGACGCGAGCGGCTTCAGCGGCGGCGACGTGCTCTCCCTCAGCGGCGCCGACGACTCCGTGCTCGCGAGCCTCGCGGTGACGGGCGCTGACTCCCGCGCGTTGCACGTCGTCAGCTCCGATCGCGTGACGATGACGTTGCTTGACCTGAGCTGGGGCGGGCCCCCCGCGGGCCGCCGCGGCACGGGTGTGAGGTTGGCCAGCAGCGATGACGCCGTCGTGGACACGATCACGGCGACGATGCGCGACCGCGGCCTGGACGGCAAC
>JAJCYU010000332.1 GCA_029262755.1 Anaerolineae bacterium | reverse complement strand
GCGCCAGCTATCGGGCGGGAGGGATGATTCGCTGCCGTCTGGGCCGCCAGCGTCGTCAGGGTCGGCGAATACAAAGGACACCGCGACCGCTCCGTCTGGTCGCACGGCGATATCGGCCACGTCGGGCGGGCCATCGCCCGGTAGGCGCCAGAGTGCGCGCAGGTCACCGCTCGGGTGCCTTCGTTCCACCCATCCGCCGGCGCCAAGCACGTACACGTCGTCGTCCGGGCCGACGGCGATGCGCAGGATCCGGTCGAGCGCGTCCCACTCGTATTCGACGGAGCCGGCCGGACCGAGCACGTGAACGCGTCCCCCCGATTCGGCGACGACGACGTGATCCGAGCCGAGCGCCAAATCAACCGGTATGCCGCCCCCCAGTACGTCGGAAATCGGCAGCCGCGCCGTGATCGCGCCGTCTCCGTCCAGCAGCGTGACTCGGCCCGCAGAACGATCGAGGACGGCGATGCGGCCCGCGCGCGCGTCCACGGCTCCGATGAGCGGCGATCCCGCGTCCAACGGCGGCGGATCGTCGTCCGCGTTGCCGGCCCACCACGTCCAATCCGGCCACGGCTTCCCGCTGGCAAAGGGGCGCGCGCGGACCAGCTCCGGGCCCGCGACGAACGCGCGGCCGCCGTCCGCCGCCACGTCGAGCGCCGATCGACCGTCGTGGCGTCGCTCGAACCAATTCGGATCGTCGCCGCATACGCCGCGTTGCGTGGTCGGGCGGCCCGCTTCCCAACGCTGTACCGACTGCGGTTCGAGCCCCCAGCGGCCGACCGTGACCGGCAGCATTGGAGCGCCAGGATCATCCAGCCGGAAGCGCCCCTGCAAGACGCTGAGGCCACCGTCGTGGTCGGCTGCCAGCCGTAGCGGCGCGAACGGGCCGGCCAGCGGCGGCGCGTCCGTTTCGCCCACCCATTCGGGCGCGCCGTCCGGGCTCTCGCCGCGCGCGATCGCCTGGGCCCGGCGCACCACGTGCCCCGCATCGAAACGCGCGGTGCCCTGGGCCTGGCAGTGGTTCACGCCGACCAACAACGCACCGCGCAGCCGTGGTGCGTGCTCCGGGACGTCTACGCTGAGCAGCGGACCGTAGGACGGGATATTGATCTGCGCATGGGGCAAGCTCCAGAACGGAGCTACGGGCTCCTCGCGCATCGGCCGTTCCGCGCTGGGGTCACGGGTATCCGCGCGCACGTGCCAAAGCTCGCTCGCTCGCCCGACGAACACGCCGGAGGCGCCCGCGCCGACATCCTCCGGTGCGTAGAAAGGATGGAAGGCGCGCAAGGTCAACGCTTCGTCGAACACGACAATCCCCTCTTCCGAGGCAGCGCGTTCTTGCCAAGGTAGGGTCTGGTTTAGGGACTGGGTCGAGGCCGAAATCTCCGCGGCCGATAGCCGCACGCCGATCGGTGGGCTGGGCAGGCTATCCGCCATCGATGGTCGTGGCGTTGGCGCCGGTCCGGGCGGCGGGATGCCTTCGGGGCTCGGCAGCCAGTTGGCCACGAAGTAGCGCTCGCCGTCGATAGTCTCAGCGACGTCGACGGCGACGGGCAGGTACAAGGCAGGGCGCTCCACCGACGCCAGCAACCGTCCGACCGCGTCATAGACGTCTAAGCCGCCTGCGGGCCGCTCGGACGGTCCGCGGCTGGGTGTGGGTAGGACGCGCGGTTGCGTGCGCACAAGCACGATGCGGCCGCCGCGTGCCAGCGCCAGGTCGCGAAAGGCCAGCGGCTCTTCGAAGCCGCCGATGATGCGCGTGCCTCCGGCAGCCCAGATGGCGACGCGCGCGTGCGTGCGGCCATCGTCCGCCCTGCGCGTAGCCAGCACGCCGACACGGCCCTCCGCACCGACGTCGAGCTTGCGCGCGCGCCATGGCGCTGCGACGGGCGAGGTGGCGAGCGGGAGCAGGCGGACCGGACGGCCCGCGGTATCGAGCACGTGGATGGCGCCGCCGCGGCCGTCCAGAACCCAGGTCGTACCGTCCGGCGCGGAGGCGATGTCGCTGACCTCGCCGAAGCGGCCGGCGGCCGGCACCCACGGGCGATCGCCCCAGGTTTCGGACAGCCCGTAGCTGAACGCAGGCGAAGACTGGGCGGCGGAGCTTTGGGCGACGTGGGGCGCGGTGTTGGCGCTTCGACGGGAATGCGCCGTCGTCGAAGCTACGGGACTCGCGTCGCGCTCGATCGCCGGCCTACCGGCCACCTGGTCGATCCCTTCGGCCGGCAGGGCGCTCGATCCCGATGTCGTGTTCGGCGCCGTGAAGAGAACGAGCCCACCAACGAGCATGCCGGCGATCTTGCTCAGGCGACGTGGCCCCCGTAGCGGAGTCGGTGCACGGAAGTCTTGCGCACGTGACGATCGGCCGAGCCAATACAGCGGCCAACAGCGCACGGGCCGCACCGGGAGTTCGAGTTTCCCGGTGCGGCCCGTGGCGAGTCGGTGGCGAAGGTGCTCGTTCAGCGGATCATCGCAGGGCGCGGGTCCGCAAGATGAGCGGCAGCAGGATCTGGTTCGGCTTGGGCTCTACGACGGTGGGCGGTGTCTCGGTGGCTGTCGGCTCGGGCACATTCGGTGTTGGCTGCGGGCACAAAATTCCGTAGGGCAGCCAGACTGTTCCGAGGTCGACGTAGGCCGCGATAACATCGCCGCCCAAGGGCATCGCGCGGTAGCCGCCCGGCTCGGCGACCTGCCGCAGCAGCTGGTGCTGCACGATCGGACCGACCCCGATGGTGTAGTGCAAGGCTTCGACCTGCGTGCGCAGTTGAATTGCACGGTGAACAGCGCGATCGGGCGCGGCCATCATCGGGCCGTCCGTGACCGTGACCGTCACCAGCTGCCGGCTCGGATCGTGGTTGCTGTCTGCGCGTGCGATCTCGCGCCGGACCTCGTTGAAGGCCAGGTCGAGCCGGGCCGAGCGATCGAGCATCGCGACGCGTCGCACGGCTGCCCGGATCGCTTCCTTGCTGTTGGTCAGCTCCTGGTACACGCGGGCCGAATCGCCGAAGCCGATGACGGCTACCTGGTCACCGTTGGCCAGATCCATCTCGTCAAGGTTCTTCTCGATGCCTTGGGCGATCGCTTCCAGCGCAAGCATACCGTTCAACGTAGAGCCGAAGAGGCAGGTGCTGTCATCGATCAGGTAGTAGACCTCGAGGTGCTGCGGTGGACAGCTCGGGCCGGGGATGAAGACTTCGGGGATCGGGAATACCGTGTCGCCCGGCAAACCCTTGCGATCGACGAAGTCGCCCGTGGCAACGACGTTGGTCGGATGCGTGCCACGCTCTTGGGGCTCGAGCACGTAGGTGAGACCCGTGTCGGGGACGCTGCCGGTCAGCTGCCACACCAAGGTGGTTTGACCGGGATCGGGCGTGTCGGCCAAGACCTCGGATGTAGCGGGCACGGCAGAGCCCGCGATGTAGGTCATGTTGGCGGGCACGACGTCGCGCACCGTGAGCGCAACGATCGCGTTCTGCTGCAGCTCGTTGGCGAGTGCGCGGTATAGGTCGACAAGGGCGGCGGAATCCTCCACCAAGAAGAAGAGATCCGGCGCGCTGGCCGCATCTTGCAGGCTCGGATCGCATTGCTCGCGGCTGGCCGCGCAGATCGTGATCACGGTCAGCCCACCGGCCTTGGCCTCACGGGCGGCCACCAGCGGCGATTCCTGCGTGGCGTTGTGGATGCCGTCGGTCAGGACGATCATCGCGCGGCTGCGGCCCTCTTCGCTGGTGCTGAGCATATGGGACGTGGCCAGGCGGATGGCATCCGTGACGTTCGTTTCGCCGTCGCCCTGCATGGACCGCACCCGGTCCTTGACCCGCTCGCCGTCGTCGGTCAGGGGTACGCGGAGTCCCACCTGGTGGTTGAAGGCAACCAGCGCGACCTTCGACAGGTTGAAGTTCATATTGTCGACAAACTCGATCGCCGCCAGCTTGGCGTTTGCCAACTTCGTCTTGTTGTTGCTGCGGGCGATTTCGTTCATCGAGTTGGACTTGTCGAAGACGAGCACGATATCGACCGGGGCGCGTTCTTCAGGACAGGTGTCGGTCAGGGTCAGCGTCACCGTCGTTCGATCCCCGAGGTCGTCCAAGACCGTAGGATCGGCGTACTTGTCGGGCGTCACCGTGCACGGACTGCGCAGCGAAGTCTGGGCATGGGCGCGCGCATCGACGTACGACCCAAGCTCGGTGCCTTGCAATCCCGAGGTCAGACCGAGTGCAAGCGCACAAAGAGCCGTGGCCGCGATCAAACTGCGCCACGAGGCTGCGCGGCGAAGGAACGTGGCTGCGCGCGCCACGCCTGTAGCAGCGTCATCGGTCCGGGGGGAGGGGGTTCGCATCGTGCACTCCTATGGCCTGCGTGCGGACGGTGCGCCGGTCTGCCGGGTGCCGGCTATCGTTTCAAACAACCCGCCCACGCCATGTTCCGAGCATAGTGCGGTCGATAGCTATAACACCGCATCGGCATTCTGGTTGGGCGCTCGGCCGATAGTCTCAGCATAGCAGCGCGTGCCTGCCTCCGCTACGGCCATCCAGCGGCTATGACGTCAGCCGGCAGCCAAACGGGACGTCCCAATTTTGGCGCGGGCTGCAACGCCGCTTCATCACGGGTGCGACGCGGGCTCAAGGCGGGTTCAAGGCGGGTTTCACGCGAATAGGGGACAGCTTCGCGCGCCCTAGCGCGTAGCGACGCTACGCTCGAAAATTTGTACGCCGTCTTGCGCATAGCGCTCCACGAGGCCGGGATGTCGGCGCAGGCGTTGGGCGGTCCAAGCCTCTGGCTCGTCCAGGCTCGCGGGTCCGATGTAGAGCCAATCCGCCCCGACCGTATCGAGAAGTTGGTCGAGTTCTTCATCGGACAGGGCGTCGCCCTGGGCAGCTTGCTTCGCGACCGCGTGAATGGCCGCGGTCTGCTCCGGCGGACCGTAGGCGTAAAACGAAAGGGGCATGCTGGTCCAGCGATCCGCCCACAGCGGCAGCCAATAGCCGCCGTCCATGCCGCGCCACGTTCCCAAGTGCCAGGGGCCGGTGGTGATGAGGAAGCGGGCGTCGGGCGGTGTTTCGCTTCGCACCCAGCGCATGGCCTCGCCGTCGGCCTGCGTGGCGATGACCGTCTCCTCGTTGGCGATGCGGCGCTGCGTCCAGCCGGCCCCTGCTGTGGTCGCAACTAGCAACGTTGCGGCGAGCCAGGCGGCCGGCGCCCGCCCACGGGATCCAACGATCACCCGGTAGAGCGGCGCGAGGCCGTCCACGAGCAAACCGATTGCGATCGATACGGGCAACCACAAGGAGATCGCGAGCGCAAAGCGCGGCACCAGCCAGCTCGAGGGCAGCCCAATGGCCGCAGGATTCACCAGGACCACGGCGCCGAGCAGCCACGCCGCCAGCGCGTCCGCCGCGCGGCGACCGCGCATGAGCCCCACGATGAGCCCGAAGCCGGCCGCCAGCAGCAGCCACTCGTTGCCCGCGATGTCGAAGAGCCAACGAGGTAGCGCATCGACCTCGCCGGCCCAGGTGAACCACGACCGGTCTACGGTTGGCGATTCCACGCGCGCCGTACTGGCGGCAAGGTTGTTCACGCCTGCCCGGAAGGGGCCGAGCAGCCATGGTGCGGCGAGCAGCGCCGCGCATCCGGCCACGACTCCGAGGCGTAGCAAGCTGCGCGATTTACGTCGCCGGAGCCCGTCGAGGCCCAGCAAGACTGCGCCAAGCGCAAAGAAAACGAGCACCCGGTAGTGGACGATCGCGAGCCCACCGGCGGAGATCGCGGCAAGCGCGATTCGGCGCATGACCAACGGACGTGTCGTCTCCGTCACCGCCGCGTGGAGCGTCAGCCACGCCACGGGCAACAGGACAAGCCCACAGAGCTGCGTATAACGCGCCCAGGACACGTAATAGGCCGGAAAGAAGTGCCAGCCCACCGGAACCGCCGCCGCCACCGCCGCGGCCGCGCTGGAGCCGGTTGTGCGGCGCGTGAACGCTGCCACGCTCAGCGCGGCGAGCGCGCTTAGCGTTTGGCCGCCAGCCAGCACCGCTGCGGGCGCATCGAGACGGGCCAGCCACGCCACGACAGCCGTGATCGCGTGGAATCCCACGTGGTAGTAAAAGGGCACGCCCTCCACGTAGGGCGAGAAGTCGGGCGGGACCGATCCGTGCGCCATGACCAGCGCGGTGATCAGGCTGTGGTGGTAGCCGTCGACCCAGGCCGGCACGACCAGCGGCGCCGCCTGCACGATGCGCAGCCCGATCGCGAGCAGCACGAGCGCGCTGATCGCGACGGACCATGGATCGGGCGGGAATTGCCGGGAGGGGGCGTTGCGGTTGCCGGCGGCAGTCGGGTCATCTCTATGCGCCGACGGATCGTCCGCGCCCGGAGGCTCGGGCCAGGCAGTCTGCCGCGACGTGCGGATCGCGTCGGCGAGGACGAGCACCGCGAGCAGCGCCCACGTCGTGCGCACGCCGGTCGCTGTCCAATGGCCGCCGAGCGCCGTGGTGTACACGAGCGCGAGCGGCACCACGGCGATGCCCAGGCCTACGGCTAGCGCGGCGCGATCGATTCCGCGGCCGCCTGCGCGTAGGAGACGCAGCAGCGCTTCACCCGGCAGCCACAGCACCACGAGCACCGTCGCCGCGGCCAACGCGCTCGCCGCGCTCATCGCCTAGCGGACCGCGCTCCCTGGAGGCGGCGTGGCACGACCTAGGCTCGGCCGCCCGCGAGGCGTTGCAGCGACCCGTGGCGCCACAAGATCCAAAGCGCGGCCGCGGCCATCATGACCAGGGAGATCAGCTGGGCGGTCGGGATCCCGGTCCCGCCGGCAATCCACGCATCCGGCCTTTGCATCTCGGCGAAGAAGCGCACCAGCGGGTAGCCGATCAAGTACAGCAACGCGATGTCGCCCTTGCGCAGAAACCGGCCCCAATTGACCACGATGTAGCTCAGCACGAAGAACAGCAGGAGGTTGCCGAGTGACTCGTACAAGAACGTTGGGTGGAAACGCGTCTCTTCGGGTAAGCCGGCGTATTGCGGGAGCCGGTACAGCGACTCGATCGGCGTGCCCCAGGGCAGCTTGGTCGGCTGACCGTAGAGTTCCTGGTTGAACCAATTGCCCCAACGACCAATGGCTTGACCAAGCGGTAGGCCCACGGCGGCGATATCGCACCACTCCGCGAACGAGAGCTTCTGCCACTTCGTGTAAAGCCACAGGCCGAGCAGACCGCCGACGATCGCGCCGAAGATGCCGAGACCGCGCAGCCCGCCGTCCCAGAAGGCGATGATCTTGATCGGATCCTGGAAGTATTCGTTGCGCAGGTTGGGATCGGCGCCGGCCGGCTGGCTGATCACGTGATACAGCCGTGCACCGAGCAGGCCGAGGATCATCAGCACGATCAACGCGTTCCATACGTGGTCCGGGTTGTGGCCACGGCGCCGCGCCTCGCGATCGGCGATCCAGGCGCCGGCCAGCGTGCCGAGCGTGACCATCAGGCCGTACCAGAAGACCTCGCGGTCGATGAGCGGGATCGTGAACGCAACGGGATCCGGGGGCAGCGGCATGGCGATTCTCCGAGGCGGGCAAGGAAGGGCCGGCGTGGCGGGTGCTCGTCCGCTCGGCCGGCAGTCCTGTGCCCGAGCGTTGGCGTGTGGGATCGAACGCGGCGATGATACGGGGGTGCCATGGTGCGGTCAACGGCGGGGACAGCGCGGGGGATACTTCCGCGAGGCCGTTACACGCGCACAGCCGTGGCTGGGACGCCCGTAGCGGCGTTACCGTATCTCCATCTCGCCTCTTGAAGGAGCGTGGCCCATGTCGCCGTCTTGGCTCGCCAACTGGCCGCTCATCCAACAGCTGCGCGGCGCGGATCCCAGCGGTCCGGCGTCGATGACACAGCGTACGCGCACGCTACACGCCCGCACCAGCGGCACGAAGACGGCGCGTTCGGTGTGCCCCTACTGCGCGGTCGGCTGCGGGCAGCTCGTGCATCACCGCGACGACAAGCTGGTGGCCATCGAAGGGGATCCGGAGAGCATCGTAAGCGGCGGCGCGCTCTGCCCGAAGGGCGCAGCGAGCCACCAGCTGCTCACCCACGAAGGACGGCTGACGACCATCCTGCACCGGGCGCCGGGAGCGCGCACGTGGACGCAGGTGCCACTGGAAGCGGCGATGGACCGCATCGCGGAGCTGGTGTGGAACAGCCGGCGCACGCGGTGGGTCGAGGAGGAAGACGGACACGCGGTGGGCCACACCACGAACATCGCCCATCTTGGCGGTGCGACGCTCGACAACGAAGAGAATTACCTGATCAAGAAGCTCTTCACCGGCGGTCTGGGCATCGTGCCGGTGAGCAATCAGGCGCGCATCTGACACGCCTCCACGGTGCCCGGTCTGGGCACCACGTTAGGGCGCGGCGGGGCTACGACCGCGCAGCAGGATCTGGCCAACGCCGACTGCATCCTCATCCAAGGCAGCTCGATGGCCGAGGCGCACCCCGTCGGCTTCCAGTGGGTCATGAAGGCCAAGGAACGCGGCGCCGTGATCATCCACGTCGATCCGCGCTTCAGCCGCACCAGCGCGATGGCCGACATCTGGGCGCCGATCCGGGCCGGCGGCGACATCGCGCTGCTGGGCGGAATCATCCGCACGGTGATCGAGAGCGGCCGCTACTTCGAGGAGTACGTGCGCCACTACACCAACGCGACCTACATCGTCGGCGAAGACTTCCGCGACACGGAGGACCTGGACGGCCTGTTCAGCGGCTGGGACCCCGTAACACGGCGCTACGACGATGCAAGCTGGATGTACGCCGGGGGCCTCGCGACCCCGGAGCGCGATCCCACCATGGAGGACGAGCGCTGCGTGCTCCAGGTGCTGCGCCGCCACTTCGCCCGCTACACGCCGGAGATGGTCGCGCGGGTAAGCGGGGTATCGGAGGCCGATCAGGCACGCATCGCCGAAGCGCTGATGACCAACAGCGGACGGGATCGCACGTCCGCCCTGTGCTACGCCGTGGGCTGGACCCATCACTCGAAGGGCGTCCAGGTCATCCGTGCGGCCGCCATCCTCCAATTGCTGCTTGGCAACATCGGCCGCCCGGGCGGCGGTATCTTGGCGCTGCGCGGCCACGCCTCGATCCAGGGCTCGACCGACATCCCGACGCTCTACAACAACCTGCCCGGCTACCTGCCCATGCCGGCGAAAGAAGACGGGACGCTTGCGCAGTATTATGACAAGCACGCCCCCACCGCGGGTTGGTGGCACCACACGCCCAAGTACATGGTGAGCCTCCTGAAGGCCTGGTACGGCCGGTATGCCCGCGCCGACAACGACTGGGGCTTCGCGCTCTTGCCGCGTATCACGCGCGACCACAGCCACTTCGCCTACTTCGCGGAGATGATGGACGGCCTGGTGGAGGGGCTGTTCGTGATGGGTCAGAACCCGGCAGTCGGCGCCCAGCATGCGCGCTTCGAGCGCAAGGCTTTAGCCAAGCTCAAGTGGCTCGTCGTGCGCGACCTGGTCGAGATTGAGACGGCCACGTTTTGGCGAGACGCGCCCGAGATCGAGCGCGGCGAGCTCGTGACGGAGGACATCGAAACGGAGGTCTTCTTGATGGCCGCGGCCGGCCACGCCGAGAAGGAGGGCTCGTTCACGCAGACGCAGCGCATGCTGCAATGGCGCGAAAAGGCCGTGTCGCCGCCCGGAGATGCGCGCAGCGAGGCCTGGTTCATCCACCAGCTCGCGCTGCGTCTCAAGGCCAAGGCGGAGGCGAGCGACGACCCGCGCGATGCGCCCCTGCGCGCGCTGGACTGGTGGTACCCCGAGACGAAGCACGGGGAGCCGCAGATGGAGGCGGTGCTCGCGGAGATCAACGGCTGGCACACGGATCCGGCGACACCGGGCGATGGATCGGGCGATGGATCGGGCGCGGCGCGAGGGTCGGACGGCGCGATCGAATCACAGCTCGGGAGCGGATCGCACGGCGCTAGCGATTCAGAAGGCGAGGTTGCTTCGGAGGTAGATGTGCCCCTGCAAGCCGGCGTC
>JAJCYU010000331.1 GCA_029262755.1 Anaerolineae bacterium | reverse complement strand
TCCTTCGTTGCCTCTGTTGCCTTCTGGTGCGACAAGCGGTCCCTCGGGACCCTGGCTCTTCAGCCAGCAGCCCTGACAAGGAGGATGCCCATGAGCGATTGAGCGGAAACCTTGCATCGCAGCCCTGCGGGTGCAAGTCCCGTCCGGCAAAGTTGGCGACCGCCGGAACCGAGTTTTGCGTGGGTACGGGGTGACCCTGCCTGCGAAGCGTAAACAGGGAATGCGAAAGCTGCGTCATCGAGCCTCGAAACAACCCATCCGGTGCGCTGTCGACGTGCGAAGGTCCGGCAGCAGAAACGAAGCACGCGTGCCATGTGCGGAGAGCCCGGCGGGGTCACTCGAGCGGAGCAGACGCATGAGAGGGTTGCCAGGGAACTCGTGAGGCACTGACGTCTCCGGCTTCAAAGCAACCGGTTGGGCAAGCCCGGTCGACCAAGGCCCGGCCCGGAGAGGGCGCGTCCCCCCTCGAAGGGAGCGAAACAAGGACGTACGAGCCGGTACCGCGTAGCGAGGGAGACCGAGCGAGCGGGACGGGCGTCAGTGGTCAGAGCGTCTGCATAGTACCGTCGAAGCGGGGAAACCTACCCGAGGGGTGTTACGCGGCTTGCCCTTTGGCACAGATCCACGGCCCTCGTTGCACGATCGATGGCACAGATGGCGGCCCTCCCACGGGGGGCTCGAGGGGCGCTGATCAGTTAAGTGCCGGTTGTTCACCCGTCCGCAGCCCATTGCCATCGAGACTCCTCTGGCGCTACGGTACTCCGTGACGTGCAGGCGAACGGATCCCGATCGCCCCCTGGAACGAATCTTGGCGAGATGGAGAAAGGCCCGTAGTGAAGAACGCACTACGGGCCAGGCATGGCACCCTGAATGCACCAGGGTACCACAGGCTCACGATTGTCCCCGCGAGAGCGGAATCGCGCACGCGATTTCGTAGTGGCGCCGTACTCGCCCGACTCCGAGGGCGTGCTCGTCCCGGTGCTTCCGACAGAGTGTCCGATGCACTCGGCGTCTGGTCCTTGCGACGTACGACGCAAGAGCCTGAGGTCCCGCAAGACCGGTCCTCGCTTTGCTCTGACCGTCGCCAAGTGCCATCGGCATGGCACGATCTTCACGATCTATCCTCCAGGTTACGCGCCGTACCAGCGAGCCCCCGTCCTTGCCCTCTCTGCAGACGGCGCCGCGATTCTCGGCGAGGACGGTAAGGCCCGCGGGGATCTCGACACCTTCGAGGACAGCGTCTTTCAAGCCGCTCTGGATGCGCGGCAACGCAAGGCATGGCCACGAGACTCCAACGACGGTGTTCCCGAACGCTGGTGGAGCACTCAGCGTCGCCACCTCGAGCTCGCTCTCAGCCTCACCGGCATCGGCAAGGCAATCGACGAGCGCACACGACAGCTGATCTCCACCGTCCTCGGCGTACCGCTTCTGTTGATCCGCGAAGAATCTCGGCGACGGCTTTCTGGCTACCAGCATAGAGGTGCCGCGGTCTGGAACGTCATCGCCGCGGTCCAGCCCGGTCGCCAGCGTGCTCTGCGGCTCCTTCTCGCGGGCCACCTCGCCGGACGTTGGGGACGACCTCGAAGCTGCCATCCGAAATCGCGCTGTCTTGAAGAGCTGCCGTTCTACATCGAGGGAAAGCCGGCGCCGACCTGACGCCACTGGGCACCGGCACCGTCCACGAAAAGGGCACGTCGACGGCGAACGCAGCCCCTCGTACCTTCTCGCCACGCTTTGCGAGAAGGACGAGAGCGATGCTGCATTCTGACCAAACCCTCTTTCGCTACCAGATCGTCTCCCAGGTCCTCACGCGTATCCGCGGCGGAGAGAACCAAGCGCCGGCGGTACGCGTCGTCGCCGCTATGGCGCACCACTTCGATCCGTCAGAGTGCCCGAAGAAGGTCTCGACGCGGAGCATCTATCGCTGGCTCGGCGCGTACAGACGGCTGGGACTCGAGGGCCTCGAACCGGTCCCTGTCGATGACAGCTCGGCGCCGTCGACGGTCCTCTCCCCAGCGTTGTTGAGATTCATGCGAGAGGAGAAGACGAAGGACCCGAGGGTCTCCGTACCCGAGCTCATCCGAAGGGCACGCGAGCACGGACACCTCGGCCGTACTGAACGCTGCGATCGCACCACCGTGTACCGCACGTTGAAGCGACTCGGCGTCTCTGTCGCAAAGCGCAAGAAGGCCAAGGACCGCGATGCTCGTCGCTTCGCCTACCCGCACCGAATGGACATGGTCCTGTGCGACGGGAAGCACTTTCGCGCCGGTGCGAAGAGAGCGCGGCGGGTCGTCCTCTTCTTTCTGGACGACGCGACGCGCCTGGTTTTGCACGCCGTCGTCGGCACCTCGGAGAACGCCGCCCTCTTTCAGAGGGGCCTCTACGAGATGATCTCGAAGTACGGCATCTTCGACATCATCTATCTCGACAAGGGCCCCGGCTTTATCGCCGATGACTCGACCTCCGTGATCGCGAACCTCGAGCGGCTTCTCATCCACGGCGAGACCGCGTACCCGGAGGGCCACGGCAAGATCGAGCGCTTCAACCAAACGGCGCTGCACGATGTGCTGCGTGGCTACGACCGCAACCCCAAGGTCGATCCCGATCTGCAAGCACTGGAGCTACGCATCCGGCATTACTTCGAGGGACAGTACAACCCTCGCGGTCACGAAAGCCTCGCGCGAAAGTCGCCCTCGGAGTGCTTCGCGAACGACGAGAGACCCCTGCGCTTTCCCGAAGACCGCGAGGCCCTCAAGAGGAAGTTCGAGGTCTCCGTAAAGCGCCGTGTTACGGCGGACAACACCGTCAGCCTCGACTCGGTCGTTTACGAGATACCGCGAGGCTACGACGGCACGAAGGTGATCCTTCGAAGGCGGCTCCTGGACGGAGGGAAGGCCTTTTTCCTGCACGAGGGCCGCTTCATCGAGCTACACCCCGTCGACCTGGAGGTGAATGCCCGCTCGCCACGAGGGCGAGGCCCGAAGCACCAGGAGGAGGTCGAACAGCCGCTTCCTGCCTCTGCCGCGGACCTTGCGTACGAACGTGATTTCGGCCCCGTCGTCAGTCCCGACGGCGGCTATCCGGACTGTGACCCGTCGTCCAATCCCGATTCTCAGGAGGAATTCTGATGAGAGATTTCCGTAGCCGTTTCGGCTTTCACACGACCCCGTTCACGCGAGAGATAGCGGTCCGGGAGCGCTACCGCAACGAGATCTTCGACGAAGTACTCGCTGCTCTCGTGGGCGTGCTCGAGGAGCGCATGTCAGCCGTCCTCATCGCTCCTTCCGGAGTGGGCAAGACGACGCTGCTGCGAGCGCTGGTAGAGGACCACCTCCCCGAGGTCCGTTACCGTGTGCACTACACCAAGGTGACCGGGCTGTCGAAGCGAGACATGTGTCGCGAGCTCGCTCTGGCCGCAGGCGTGGCGCCCGCCGGGACCTTCCCCTCTTTGGTGCGCAATCTCCAAGAGCGTTTCTTGACGCTGAGCGACACCGATGGTCTGCGCCCGGTCCTCGTTCTGGATGACGCGCACGAGCTGCGGCCCGAGGTGATGGGGATTCTCCGGGTGCTGACGAACTTCGAGATGGATAGCCGTCTGGTACTGAGCATCCTCCTGGTCGGGCAGACGCCGCTGAGGGAACTGCTGCGGCGAACGGCCCTCGCGGATGTCTCGGGGCGACTGGCCCATTACGCCGTCTTGAGACCGCTGTCGCGCTCGGAGACGGGGAGCTACGTCGAGCACCGCTCGACGATCTCCGGAGCGACCGTCGTTCCCTTCGACCCCAAGGCACTCGAAGCGATCTACGAGATCGGCCGCGGCAATCTGCGCGCCACCGATCACCTCGCCCTGAAGTCCCTGGAGGTCGCCCATCGCGAAGACGCCGACGTCGTCGATCACAACCACGTCGTCTCGGCACGCAAGGTCTTGTGGCCATGAGGTCTCGATCTCGAACGAGGTCGACGGTCACCTACGCCCGGAACCTCGACGGCCAGAGGTCGCAGAACGTCCAAGTCGACCACCACAGAGAACTGACATCGCCATGCCAGCACAAGAGACTCAGCAGCAGCGCCAGCGTCTTCGTGAAGCCTTCCGCAAGCCGAGCTACTTCCCGGTGCGCGTCGTCTCCGACGGTTTCGACGTCGCCAAGAACCACTTCGATGAGCTGCGAGGACGGATCCTGAAAACATCGCTGGCTCGCAAACTCTTCGACGACGGCTTTCTGGCGTGCTCCTCCAGCGATGGCATCCGATCGGAGGCTGGCTGTCTCTGCGAGAAGTGCCAGCACCCCTGCTGCCAGCCTCGGCTGCGCCTACAGCTGGCTTTCGGGCGGCTGGTCTACGTCCTCGATCTGCCGGCGACCTCCGCGGAGAACTTCTTCGCCTTGGAGGATCGCGCGGAGTCCGAGGGAGCACGCCTGATCGACTGGACCGTACGCGCGACCGTGATCGACCGAGGGCACTGGGGCGAGGTCACCTTCGAGAAGGTCGACGACACGGACTCCTGAAATCGATCCCACCCGAGGCAACGCGCCTCCTCGTGTTCGAACCCTGGGGCAGAGTGGGGATCCTCACCCCGAGGGGGCTCGGCACCTTCCACTCTTCTGCCTGCTCCTCTGGCCTCGTTCCGTGCCGTGCCTTCGCAGTGACCGTGCAGAACGGAACGGCAGAACACCAAGCGCTCTCACGAGCCTGATTCAGCGATCATGGATCGTTGGCCAGCTGCAATCCTCCGCCTGTCATACCTGCCCGTGATCTCGATGGCCGAGGGAGTCTCCTGTGCCAACCGCTATGCAACGACTCCCGCCTCGGGGCATGCAACGCAACAGCACGTTCGGATTCAGGCGTGGCTCCCTCTGACCGTGCGCGTCTGCATCAACGGTCGGGAGTGGCTAGCACGCCAGCTCGACCGCGCAGACGTCAACTACAGGAAGGCCGACAACTGCTTCCGGTGGATCGACGACCCCCGAAAGGCGCAGGCCTTCCTTGATCGACAGCTGCGCAGTCACTGGCCGAAGACGCTCGACAGACTCCTGAAGACCGCCAACCCGGTCCTGCCTCGGCTCTTCGCCGACTCGGTCGAGTACTACTGGTCCGTTCACCAGATGGAGTGGGCGACCGACCTGAT
>JAJCYU010000330.1 GCA_029262755.1 Anaerolineae bacterium | reverse complement strand
GAGTTCATGACCGGCTCGCGCATCCCCGACCTCAACTCCGGCCTGCGCGTACAGCGCCGCGACGCCACGATGCGCTTCCTGTCGATCCTGCCCACCACGCACTCGTGGGTCAGCACGATCACGATCGCCTTCCTGGCCAACGGCTACCTCGTGCGCTGGACGCCCATCGACTACTTTCCGCGGGTGGGCCGCAGCACCTTTCACCCCGTGCGCGACAGCTACAACTATCTGATGCTCGCGGTTCGCACGGTCATGTATTTCAACCCGCTCAAGATCTTCCTGCCGCTCGCGCTCAGCCTGATGGGCCTCGGCACGCTGAAGTACATCGGCTGGGACATCCTCCTGCGCTACGGCCCAGTCTGGCCGGTCCCGCCCTTGGCAGGGACGACGTTGGCGCTGTTGGTGACGGGTCTGCAGGTTCTGGTCATCGGCCTGCTCGCCGACGTGATCGTACGACGCACGACCCTCTGAGCGGCGGCGCGATCGCGAAGCCGACCGCCCTAGCACAGGCGGAATCGCAGGTCGACCAGCAGGCGGAATAGACTGTCGGTGTCGAAGCGTTCGCCGTAGCCGACAGAGCTGCGCCGACGTCAACCTCAACGTCCCCGCATAACGCGAAGACTTCGAGGACGCCTGCGTTGAGGACCCGACCCGACCCGACCTGACTCCAGATCCGGCAACGATCCCGTCCATGATCACAATCACGTCGACGATGAGATCCGCAACCACGGCAGCCTGCAGCGCTGCCGAGGCCGAATGCGCGTGAGCGCCGCATCCTATCCCGCGCGCGCGGCGTGGGACGGGATCCGTCCGCTGCGCGTCTTGCACCTGGGCACCTTCGACCGTGGCGTCGGGCGCAACGCGATCCTGGGCGAGGCGATGGCCGCGGTCGGGATCGAGCGGGTGGTGTGCCACGTCCCGCTTTGGCGCGACACGGAGGACAAGCTCGCCGCCGCGCGCGGCGCGGGTCCGGTCGCGACGGCCGCGCTCGCAGCGCGTTGGGCGCGCGCGCAGTGGTCCTTGGAGCGCCAAGCGCGGCGTCTCGCGCCTTCGTGCGACGTGGTCCTCGTCGGCGCGACGGGACACGTGGACCTGCCGCTGGCGCGGCGCGTGGCGGATCGCGCCGGCCTTCCGCTCGTGTTCGACCCGCTCGTCTCGATCGGCGAGACGGTTCGCGATCGGGGCCTGCTGCCTGACGACGCACCGCGCGCACGGCTCCTGCGCGCCGCGGAGCGCCGACTGTTCGCGCTGCCGGATCGGATTCTCTCCGACACCCCAAGTCACCGTGCGGCCTGGAGCGCGGAGCTCAGCGTGCCCGCGACGCGCATCCACGTGCTGCCCGTTGGCGCTCGCGCAGCCTGGCGCGCCGCGGCTGCGTATCGCGCCCGAATGCCCGCGGAAATCGACGCGAGCCAGCCCTTCTCCGTGCTCTACGTCGGGCAGTACATCCCCTTGCACGGCGTCGACGTGATGCTCGACGCAGCGGCAATGATGCGCACCCGCATGGACATTCGGTTCACGCTCGTCGGCCGCGGCCAGGGGCTTACGGCCGCGCGCGAGCGTGCGAGTGTGCTGGGCCTGCCGAACGTGCGCTTCCACGATACGTGGATGGACGAAGGCGCCCTGGTCGCCGGCCACGTCGCGCGCGCGGACCTGTGCCTCGGCATCTTCGGCGCATCGGCCAAGGCGCAGCGCGTCGTGCCCTACAAGGTCCACGCGGCGCTGGCCGCCGGCCGCCCCGTGCTGACGGGCGACACCCCGGCCGTGCGCGAGCTGCTCGCGGTGGATGCGAAGCATGGGGCGCCTGCGCAGCCCGAGCTCGCCGTCGTGCCCTGCGCCGATCCGCGCGCGCTGGCCGACGCGATCGCCGCGCTCGCGTCCGATCCCGAGCGCCGGGCACGGCTCGCGTCGGCCGGAGCCGCGGCGCACCGGACGCGCTTTGCGCCCGTGCCGCAAGGTGCCACGCTGCGCCGGCTGCTCGAAGGACTCGTCGCCGATCACGATCGCGCGATCGGGCCCCGCCACGTCGACCGCATTGCGCGCGTCGCCACGCTTCTCGCGCAGGCGGTCGGCCACGACCTCGACCGGCGAACCGGCAACTTGGACGCCGCCGACCGCAGCGAGCGGACGGACACCGCGGTCCTCCCGACGGTTGCGGGCGTGGTCGACCGTGCGGACGTGGTAGACGCTGCGGACTTGGTCGACGCTGCGGACTTGGTCGACCGTGCGGGCGTGGTCAACGCTGCGGACTTGGTCGACCGTTCGAACGTGGTCGACGCTCCGGACGTTTCCGACCCTGCGGACCTCGCCGACGCTGCCGCCGTTTCCCGCCGTGCCGACACGTCCCACCCTACCCGCGTCCCTGCCCATTCGGACGTCGTCGACCCAGCGGACGTGCCCGCCCCTGCCGCGGCCCCGGCCCCCGCAGACCTCCTGGATGCCGGCTGCGGCGATGGCTCCCTCGCACTCCGCCTTGTGGCGACCGATCCTGCGCGGCACGTCCTGGCGTGCGACGTCGATATCGTACGCGTTCGGCGGCTGCGTGCCCGCGCGCGCATCACGCGGGGCGGCGATCGACTGCTGCCATTCGTGGCGGACCTTTGCGCGTTGCCGTTGCGCGACGGAGCGCGTGGGGACGAGCGCTCGACAGCCAGATGGCCCCTTGTTTCCGTCTCGCCCGCATCCGTCACGCCCGCATCCCTGCCCTCACCGTCCTCGCCGTCACCCCTGCTTCCCGTACCGGCAGCGCTCACACACCCACCGGCCACGCGTCCCCGCCTTGCCGGCATCGCGTGCGGCGAGGTGCTCGAGCACGTGGCGCGCGACGATCGGGCGGCCGCGGAGCTCGCGCGCGTCGTGTCGCCCGGTGGGGCCGTCGTGTTGAGCGTGCCGGCTGGGCCGTCGCGGCTCGGGGCGCTCGATCGCTCGGTGGGACATCGGCGGCGGTACGGGCGGCGGGCGCTCGAAGCGTTGGTCGCCGGCGCGGGGCTGGAGGTCGAGACGTGGACTGGATGGGGTTGGCCCTTTGGACGGATCTATGACCGCCTCATCCAACGCTCGGCGCTCGTCGGACCCGTGGGGACGCGGCGCCGCGCGGCGCGCATGGCCCGCGGCTGGCGGCGCGGGCGGGGGATCGGCCGGCTGCTGGGGGGCGCGTGGCGCGTGCTCTTCGCGGTGGATCGCGCACTAGAGCCGTGGATGCGCATCGCGGAAGGCGACGAGGGGCGGGGCAGTGGCTGGCTGGTCGTGACGCGGCGCGCGGGTGCGCTGGGTATGCAGACTCAGACGACGCCCGTCGCGGATCCGGTGGCCGTCGCGTCCATCGACCCACCTTCCGACCCCGCGTCCGCCCGATCGTCCAACCCAGCGTCTACCCCCGCATCCACCCCCGCGTCGGCCCACAACAGCGCGAGCGCCTGCGTCCCCATATCCGCTCCGCCGTCGACCTCGTCGCGCAGCCGCTCGTAGAGCGAGCGCGCGAGGGTCAGGCCGGGTAGGTCGAGGCCCATGCGCTCGGCTTCGTCGATCGCGATGCCGAGGTCCTTGAGGAAGTGGCGGACGTAGAAGCCGGGGGCCCAATCGGCTTGGATCATGCGGGGGACGAGGTTGTCCATCGTCCAGCTGCCGGCTGCGCCGGCGCCGATGGAGGACAGGAGCGTGGTCGGGTCGAGGTCCGCGGAGCGCGCGTAGGCCAGGGCTTCGCAGACGCCGAGCATGGTGCCGGCGATCGCGATCTGGTTGCACATTTTGGCGTGCTGGCCCGCTCCGGGGCCGCCTTGGCGCACGATGGTGCGGCCGAGGCGTTCCAGGATCGGGAGCGCACGGGTGTAGGCCGGTTCGTCGCCGCCGACCATGATCGACAGCGTGGCGGCGCGCGCGCCGACGTCGCCGCCGGAGACCGGTGCGTCCAGCGCGTCCGCGCCGCGCGCGGCGGCCGCGACGTGAATCTCGCGTGCCAGCGAGGGGCTGCTCGTGGTCATGTCGATCAGGAGCGCGCCGCGCGATGCGACGGCCACGATGCCTTCGTCGCCGTCCGGCGCGCCGAGGTAGCAGCGGCGGACGTCCTCCGGGAAGCCGACGATCGTGATCACGACGTCCGCGTCGCGCGCCGCGGCGGCGGGCGAGGTGGCCAGGATCGCGCCGGCGTCCATGAGCGGTCCGGCCTTCGCCGGGCTGCGCGTATGCACGACGACCTCGTGGCCCGCGTCGAGCAGGTGGCGCGCCATCGGGGCGCCCATGACGCCCGCCCCGATGAAGGCGATGCGCCGGTGCGGGGCTGCGCTCATGGAGGTCTCCCTGGGGTGGAGAAGCCGCGGCGAACGACCCGTCGCGAGAAGGCCGAAAGGCCGTGCGCGCGATTGTAACACGCGGGTCGCTCTGTTATCCTCCGGCGCGGGGCGCTCGTCGCGGCGCCCCACCTTCTTGTTCCGCCGCCCCCACCGACGGAAGCTTGCCCCATGCGCAGCCGCCCCACCCCAGGGCCCTTCGCGCTCGCCATCGTGCTCGTTGCCGTCTGCGCCGTACGTGCCGACGCCCCGAGCCTGCGCGCGCAAGACGCCACCCGCGATCCCGTCGCGGCGACCTTACCGATGGCGCACCTATTCGATCTGGGCGCCCAAGATGTCGTCGGCCAATTCGACGCCCCGACGGCGATCACCGTAGGGCCGGACGGCTCGGTCTACGTCGCGGACTCGCGCAACGATCGCGTGCAGCGCTTCTCCGCCAGCGGCTCATTTCTAGGCACCTGGGGAGACGGCGGACGCGCGGAAGGCCGGATGGCCGGCCCGCTCGGCTTGGCTACGGCGCCGGACGGCAGCGTGTACGTAGCGGACACGGGCAACCATCGCATTCAGCGCTTCACGGCCGACGGTCACTTTCTCGGTGCCTTCGGCAGCCAGGGCTCCGGTCTGGGCGAGCTGAACGAGCCGGCGGGGCTGGCGGTGGCGGTGGACGGCAGCGTGTTCGTCGCCGACACCGGCAACGACCGCATCCAACGCTTCGGCCCGACCGGCGCCGATCCCGTCGCGTTCGGCGGCGCAGGCGATGGCGGGAGTCCGGCGCTGTTGCGCAAGCCGCACGATGTCGCGGTGGCGCCCAACGGCACGGTCTGGGTGGCCGACACCTTCCACCACCGCGTGCAGGGCTTCGCGCCCGACCTGGCCCCGACCGGCGCCATCGGCCGCCAAGGCTCGGAGCCCGGTCAGCTGAGCCATCCCGTCGGTGTCGCCGTGGACGGCGCGGGCCGCATCTTGGTCAGCGACCGCGACAACCACCGTGTCCAGCGCTTCCTGCCCGACGGACGTCTCGAGGACAGCTGGGGCGAGGCCGGCCGCGGCGTGCGGCAGTTCTTGTCGCCGTGGGGCATCGCGGTTGCGCCCGACGGTGCCTTCTACGTGGCCGAGCGCGGCAACGGCCGCGTGCAGCACCTGGCCGCGGACGGCGTGTTTCGCGGCACGTGGGGGGCGCGTGGCAGCGGGGAGGGGCAGTTCAACAGCCCCGGCGGGGTCAGCGTCGGCGCGGACGGCACCATCTACGCGGCCGATACCGAGAACCATCGCATCCAGTTCTTCAGCCCCGAGGGCTACCACCTCGGTGTGATCGGCGCCTACGGCACCGCGCCGGGGCAGTTCCTGGCGCCAGGCGATGTGGCCGTTGGGACGGACGGCTCGCTCTTCGTGGCCGACACGCTCAACCACCGCATCCAGCACGTCAGCCCGGACGGCGCGGTGCGTGACGTGTGGGGCGGCTACGGCAACGCGCCCGGCCGCTTCGACGGTCCCGAGGGCTTGGCGGTGGCGCCGGACGGCACGTTGTTCGTGGCGGATAGCGGCAACCATCGCGTCCAGCATCTCGACGATCAAGGCGCGGTCCTTGGCATCTGGGGCGATCCCGGTGCGGCGGACGGCTCCTTCAGCGACCCGACGGGTATCGCGGTGGCGTCGGACGGACGCGTGTTCGTGGCCGATCAGCGTAACCACCGCGTGCAGTGGTTCGACGCGCAGGGCGGCTTCCTGGGCAAGGTCGGGGCCTTCGGGCACGAGCCGGGACAGTTCTCGCGGCCCTCGGATCTCGTGGTCGGGTCCGACGGCGCGCTGTTCGTCGCAGACCAGCTCAACCACCGCATTCAGCGCTTGGATGCGGACATGAACGTCGACGCGGTCTTCGGCCTGCGCGGCGTGGGCGGCGGCGAGCTCGACAGCCCCGGCGGTCTTGCCTGGACCGCCGAAGGCGATCTGCTCGTGGCCGATACCGGCAACGATCGCGTCCAGCGCCTGAACCCCGACGGCGAAGCCATCGGCCTCGTCGGCGTCTCGCCACTGGGCGAGGGGCGTCTGAAGTCGCCGGAGGGTGCCAGCGTGGCGGCGGACGGCCGCTTGTACGTGGCCGACACGGGCAACGACCGCATCCAACGCTTCAGCCCCGACGGCGCCTTCGAGCTCGCCTGGGGCTCCACGGGCGACGGGCGCGGACGCTTCGTCGCGCCGGCCGACGTGGCGGTGGCGCCGGACGGGCGCGTGTACGTCGCGGATCTGGGCAACCACCGCGTGCAGCGCTTCGACGCGGACGGCGTCTTTGAGCTGTCCTGGGGAGGCTACGGCCAGCAGGAAGCGCGCTTTGTCGGCCCCGCCGGTGTCGCGGTGGCGCCGGACGGGCAGGTCTTCGTCACCGATCGCGGCAACGACAGGGTGCAGGTATTCACCGCCGACGGTCGCATCGTTGGCACGTGGGGGCGCCGCGGCGAGGCGCCGGGCGAGCTGCGATCGCCGCAGGGTATCGCGGTAGCCGCGGACGGCACGGTCTACGTCGCGGATCTGCTCAACCATCGGATCCAGGCCTTCGAGGCGGACGGCACGTTCCTGCGCGCCTTCGGCGGCCTCGGCGTGGAGGACGGCAGCTTCACGTGGCCCACCGATGTCACCGTGACGGCCAACGGCATGGTGTGCGCGACGGACGACGGCATCAACGGCACCACGAACGATCGGGTGCAATGCTTCGACTCCGAGGGCGAGCTCCTCGGCAGCTGGGGCGGTCCCGGAGGCGGCGGCGGCACCTTCCGCGAGCCGCGTGGGATTGCTGCCGCGCCGGACGGCCGCCTGTGGGTGGTCGATCTCGCGGCGCGCCGCGTGGCGGCGTTCGCGCCGCGCGCACCGGAGGGCTGGCGCCTGGAGTTCCACGGAAACCGCTGGTTGGCTGAGGGGGCACGCCACGTCCGACGCCAAGCGGCTCCGGTGGTCGGCGCACCGTGGCTCGCGCTCGACTGGGGTACCGGCGCTCCCTTCGAAGACCTGCCCGAGGACGGCTTCTCGCTGCGCGCGACCGGCACGATGGCCCTGCCCGCCGGCTCGAGCGACTGGCGTCTGAGCACCGACGGCGCGGTGCGGCTGTGGGTCGATGGTCGCATGCTGCTCGACATGCCGGCTCCGGACGATGCGCGCGAGACTACGCACACGGTTTCGGTGCGCGTGGCAGAGAGCGGCTCGCATATGGTGACGCTCGAATACGGCCACGACACGGGCAGAGCATCGCTGCTGCTCGGCGGCCGCAGCCTGGAGCCGCGCACGCCGATCTGGCTCCCGGTCGCCCTCGCGGACGGGTAGGCAGGGAACGAGGAACACCAGCGGTTCTCGCAGCGTCCACCGAGGCCCTGATGGGCGAACCGTGCGCAAAGGCGAGAACTCGGGTGGTCGGTGGTATCCTGCGCGACCATGTATCTCTTCCCGCGACGCGACCACGGCAATCCACTAGGCAGGCTGCGCCTTGCGCTACTGACCCTGGTGGCCGTTCTCTTGTCGGGCACCGCGGGTTTCAAACTTCTGACGGACGTCGATTGGATCGACGCGCTGTACTTCACCGTAATCACGGTCACGACCGTCGGCTACGGTGAGACGATTCCGATCGAGACCAACGCCGCCAAGCTTTTCACCGTCTGGCTGATCCTATCCGCCGTCTTGGTGACCGCGTGGGCCGTGGCCACCGCGGCGGAGCTGATCTTCGCCGAATTCTTCTGGACTTACATCGGGAGGCAGCGCATGCAGCGCCGGATCGATGAGATGAGCGGCCACACCATCGTCTGCGGCTACGGGCGCATGGGCGTGCGTGTAGGCCAGGAACTGTCTGCCGAAGACGAACCGTGGGTGATGGTCGATTCCGAAGAGACAATCGTGGCCGCACTCCAGGCCGACGGTGGCCTGGCCGTGTTGGGCGACGCGACATTGGACGAAACGCTGGCTCTGGCCGGCATCGAGCGTGCCAGGGCCGTCATCTGCGTCACGCGCGACGACGCGACCAACATCGTGATCATCCTGAGTGCCCGCGCCATGGCCCCCGAGATCATGATTGCCGCCCGCGCCGAGACTGCGGACGCCCGCGTCAAGATGGAGCGCGCCGGCTCCAACTACGTCCTCCAGCACCACGGCACGGCCGCGATGCACCTGGCGCTCAGCGTCACCCACCCGATCGTGGAAGAGGTCCTCAACCGCCTCATCCCACGCCGCGGCGACCTCGACCTAGGGCAGATCGTCATCGGTGAGGCCAGCCCGCTCGTCGGCCGCACGCTCGCCTCCCTCGATACCCGCCGCTACGGCGCCCTGATCGTCGCGATCTGGCACGCGGAGAGCGTCTCGGTCCCGCCGCAACCCGACCTGCCACTCGAAGCCGGCGACACGCTGATCGTCGTCGGCCCCGTGGGCACGTTGAAGGCGCTGGACGGGCAAGTCCGCGGCGTGTAGGGGCGGTGGCGGGGAGCCTGGGAGCCGGGGAGCCGGGGAGGAATGCCCGAGTGCGTGCGATCGGTGGTGCGGGGAGCTCGATCGGGCCCCGCATTCGCGCGACGATCCAAAGCGGCACCCGAGGCCGACCACCACGCGGCGCTGAACGAGCAGATCGCGGTCGAGATCCCGTGCCCGCCGGGCCGGTGGTGGGGACGGCGGTACGGCGGAGTGGTCGTCTTGGCCATCGCGATCGAACGTGACCCGTACCGCTGCGTACAACCGCCTCGTCGCCGATCCGTCACCGACCTGGCGCCATCCTCCTAGATCGCCTATGCCCCACGGCGTAGTCTGAACGGGACGTGCCCGAGCGCACGTGCCGGCGGCCTTGCGCGGGAGGGCGAGCGACCATGACGAGAGGACCGGTATGGCAGGCGGCTCGAGCCACCCTGTGCCTGGCGTGGACCCTCGCCCAGTCTTCGAGCGTGGTCATCGCCGCCTTTCTGGCCGAGGGCTGGGTGCCGGGAGACGCAGACGAAGGCGTGCAGCTGTGGAACGTGGGGCCGAAGGTCGTGGATCTGGCGGGTTGGGTGATCGATGACGGTGAGGGGCGCGCCGTCTTCGGCTCGGGTGCCGGCGACGGGGCATCGACCCAACTCGCGCCCGGTGCCTGGGCGTGGGTCGCCCGCGATCCGCACGCCTTCGCCACGAGCTTCGGCCATCCACCGCGCTGGTGCTTCGCGCCGGGCTGCGCCATGCGCACGGCCGGCGGCGGACCGCGGCTGGCGGACGGCGGCGACGGGTTGCGTCTGCTGGACGCGGCGGGCCGCGTGGTGGATGTGGTGGTGTGGGGGACGGGCGACGCGGCGATCGCGGCCGAAGGGTGGCACGGCGAGCCGGTCGAGCCCTACGGCGGAGGTGGGCTGCCGAGTCGCGGACAGGTGCTCTACCGCAAGCTGGCGCTGCGCACGGAAGGCCAGGAGGATGGCCCACTCGGCGCTGCGGATGCGGTGGCGGCAGTTGCCGAGGCCGCGACAAGCGGTGCGTCCGACGGTGCGTCTGACAGTGCATCCACGATCGCTGTGCCTCCTGCGACCGAGTCCCCATCCGCCGGCGCGTTCATCCAACGTGTCACGTCCGCTGCCGCCGTCGATGCAGCGCCCTCCTCGGCGCTCTCGCCGGGTCCCGTGCCCGACACGGACCGCGCTGCCGACTGGGCCTCCGATCCGCGCGACCCGCGGCTCGGTCGTCGCGTGCGCTTCCCGGGCTGGGATCTCGAGGGCCGGACGCGTCCCCAACGCACGCTGGCCCGCACGAGCCTCGAGCTCGCGATCGCGCCCGACGGCCTGCAGGCCTTCCTCGCGCGCCATTGGGGCGACGCGCGGCGGTCCATCGAGCTCCTGGCCTATTCCTTCGACCACCCCGAGCTGGCCGAGCTGCTGGCCGAACGGGCGCGCGCCGGGGTGCGCGTGCGCGTGTTGCTCGACGGCAGCCCCGTCGGGGGCGTCGAGCCCGACCAACGCTGGGCGCTGGCGACCATGGCGGCGGCCGGCGTCGAGCTGTGGTGGATGGCGCGCGCCGGGGGGGTGAGGCGGTATCGCAGCGCTCACGCCAAGCTCTCGGTGGTCGATGGCCTGTGGGTCCTGATCGGCACCGAGAATCCGTCCGCGGCCTCGGCTCCGACCGGCGGCGCCTCCTTCGGCCGGCGCGGCGCGTGGCTGGCGACCGACGCACCCGCCGCGCTCGACTGGGCGGCCGGGATCGTGGCGCGCGACCTCGATCCCGCGCACCCGGACGTGCAGCCCTGGCAGGCGCGGGATCCTCGACGCGGGGCGCCGGCGCCAGGCTACGCGCCGCCCCGTGGCCTGCTGCCGGGCGCGATCGGCGCGCCGCCCCCACGGTGGGCCGATGCGGTGCGCGATCGCGGCGTGCGGATGGTGGAGATGATCACCGCGCCGGAGAACGCGCTCTCCGATGAGGGCGGGCTGCTCGGGCTCGTGGCGGCGGCCGGGCCGGGCGACACACTGCGCGTGGCGCAGATGCGTGAGGCCCGCTGGTGGGGCGATCCGAGCGAGGGCGCGGTGGCGCTCAACCCACGGCTGGTGGCCTACCTCGACGCCGCGCGGCGCGGCGCCCGGGTGTGGGTGCTGCTCGACCGCTACTTCGACGACGCGGAGCACCCCAACAGCAACGCGGCGGCGGCGCGTTGGCTGAACGCGGTAGCGGCAACCGAGGGCTTGGATCTAGAGGCACGCGTGGGCAACCCGGCCGGGGCCGGCATTCACGCGAAAGTCGTCCTGCTGCGGCTGGACGGAGGGCAAGAACGCAGTGGCGCAGAGCGACCCTTCGGCTCGCGCGGAACGGAAGACATCCGTGCAGACGATGCGTACCGAACCGCGCTGGGAAGTGATGGGAAGTGGGTGCACGTGGGCAGTCTCAACGGCAGCGAGGCGGCGAGCAAGGCCAATCGCGAGGTTGCGCTGCAGGTGGGCTCCGCCGCGCTGCACGACCGGCTCGCGACGGTCTTCGACGCGGATTGGGCGGCGAGCCCTCCGGGGCGAGTATGGCTGCCCGTGCTTGGTGTAGGCGGGCGTTGAGGGCTCGGTTGGGGCGGAACTCATCTCCAAGGCAAGGCGACATAAGCGCTGGAACGGATGTAGATGAGCATTGAGGTATGTTTGAAAACGGCCCACATAACTTGTGCGACCCACGGCCGCCAACCCCTTGGCGATCATCGACGGAGCACGGCCATGGAAGTCATAGCCGATCAGGAACCCAAGGCTTGTCGCGTTCGACTAGGCGATCGAGGTCGCGTTGTGCTGCCATCGGCGATCCGTCGCCGGATGGGCTTGCACACCGGAGACGTGCTTGTCTTGGACCAGGTCGGCGACGGTGAGCTGCGCTTGCGTGTGGCTCGCCACGTGGTGGCCGAGCTGCGCGGCAGCTATTCGGTCCAAAAGGGCGCGGGATTCCTGGTCGCTGATCTAGATCGTGAGCGACGCGCGGAGGCGCTTCGCGAGGAGTTGGAGTCGCGCGGCGCTTCGAGCGATGCGGTCTCTCCTCCGTCGCCCCCGCCCCTTGTCGATCCGAAACGGGGCCCATGATGGCACCGGGCTATGTGCTCGACGCTTCCGCGCTACTGGCACTGATCGGCGATGAACCTGGCTCCGAGCGGGTCGCGGGGGCGTTGACTGACGGTGCCTGGATGAGCGCGGTCAACTGGTCGGAGTGCCTCACGCGCAAGTCGGATTGGGGCCACGAGCCGGAGACGCTCCGGGACGATTTGCTCCGTCGCGGCATCCTTGGGCCCCTGCTGAGCATCCGCGCGCTTGATGCGCGGCAGGCGGAGGCCGCGGCATCGCTGCGGACGGCGACGCGCCCCCTCGGGCTGTCATTGGGCGATCGCGCCTGCCTGGCATTGGGAATGGTGAGCCAACGCGTCATCCTTTCCGCGGATCAAGCATGGGCCTCCGTTCCGGGGCCCATCCGCATCGAGCTGATCCGATAGACTTGAGCCCCCGGTGATACGGGAGCGGATTCGCCGGTGTCTAGCCATCGCCGCTGTCCGTCCATCGTCTCACCTCAGCCCGTCGTCCCCCTCCTTCCGTCATCCCCCATGGAGTCCCCCCATGTCTGTGATCCGCGCCCCCGAACTGCCCGCGCGATTGGACTGGCTCAACACGCCGCAGCGGCTGTCCATGGCCCGGCTGCGCGGCAAGATCGTCCTCATGGAGTTCTGGACCTTCTGCTGAGTGAACTGCCACCACAACGTCGCGCAGTTGCGCCGACTCCGGGAGCAGTTCCCCGACACGCTCGTCGTGTTGGGTATCCATTCCGCCAAATTCCCCGCCGAGAAAGAGCTGGCCAACATTCGCGAGGCCGTGCAGCGGCATGGGATCGATCATCCCGTGGCCAACGACGCGCACTTCGACGTGTGGCAGCAATACGCCGTGAAAGCCTGGCCGACCGTGATGCTGATCGACGCGCGGGGTCGTATCATCGAGACCTACAGCGGCGAGATCGATGCCGATGCGCTCTCGCCGCGCATCCACGAGCTGATCGAGCAGGCCGAGAACGAGGGCAGGCTCGATCGCACGCCCCTGGCCACACAGCTTGAGCGCGAAGCGGCCCCAGAACGCGTATTGCGCTACCCGTCCAAGCTGTACGCACCGGGCGACGGTCGGCTGTTCGTCGCGGACACCGGGCACCACCGCGTGCTGGAGCTACGCCTTGAGGGCGTCGGCGCCGCTCGCGTGAACGGCACCGCGCCTGGGTCGGGCGTGGGGGGCGTGGGCTCGGAAATGGGCGCAGGAGAAGGCTCGGGCTCAAGTTCGGCCTCAGGCGCCGGCGAAGGCACACAAGCAGGCGACGCGCATGCCGATCCCAGCGCCGCCGCTAGCGCGCTCTCTTCGGCGCCCACGGCCACCATCGTGCGCGTGTTCGGCAGTGGGGAACCGGGGTTCGTCGACGGCGCAGCCGATGAGGCGCGCTTTCACGATCCACACGGCATGGCGCTCGCCACGCGCGCCGGCGGTGCGGGCGAAACCCTGTACGTCGCCGATACCGAGAACCACGCGATCCGCGCCATCGATCTGGCGGACGGGACGGTGCGGACCGTGGCGGGCACCGGCGAGAAGGGCGGCTACGGGCGACCCGGCGCGCCGCTCGAGACGGCGCTACGCTCACCGTGGGACGTATGGGCCGACGGGGAAGCGCTGCTCATCGCCATGGCCGGCTCGCACCAGATCTGGGCGCTCGTCGGCGAGCGCGAGCTGGGCGTGTTCGCCGGCACCGGGCGCGAGGCGCTCGTGGACGGCCCGCGCGCCGAGGCCTCCTTCAACCAGCCAAGCGATCTCGCGATGGTCATGGGCCATCTCATCGTGGCCGACAGCGAGGCAAGCGCCATCCGCGCCATCCGCCTCGACAAGGACCCACGCGTGTTCACCCTCGTCGGCCTGGGCCTTTTCGACTTCGGCGACATCGATGGCCAAGGCGCCGCGGTGCGGCTGCAACACCCCACGGGCCTCGCAGCTGTCGGCGACGAGATCTACATCGCGGACAGCTACAACCACAAGCTCAAGATCCTCAACCCCGGTTCCGGCGTCGTCCGCACGCAGGCCGGCACGGGAACCGCGGGCGCCACCGACGGCGCCGCCCTGGCCGCGACCTTCTTCGAACCCGAAGGCCTGGCGTGGGACGACCTACGCGCGCTGCTCTACGTCGCGGACACGAACAACCACGCGATCCGCGTCGTCGATCCGGCGTCGGGCACGGTGGAAACGCTGCGGATTGAAGCGGGGAGGGAGTAGGCGGGGTTTGGGGTGTGTGACTGAACGCGCGGCTGCCCGAGGGAACCTGCGGTGGGGCAATACACGAAGAGCAGATTAGACGTCGAGCGCTGACGGGAGACAGGGACATGACGCCTGAAGAACGCTATGTCGCGGAGAACTATGCGTACATGTCAAGCCCGTACTCGATGACGACTAGTATGTGGGGCATCAGCGTGTCATGGATTGGATTGCTCTTCGCTGACTCGGGGCAACTCAGGCATACCCTGTCGATCGAAGTGGGGCTCCTATTTCTCATCACACCGCTTCTGATCGGACTGCTGGTTGGCGCCGTGGCCGACATACGATTACGCGCTCGATTCGCGCCCGGAGTCCGTGCACTTCAGGACCAGCTTCCCGAAGACGTGCGAGAACTTGTTGTCAAGAATAAGATGCCAAGACGCGGCGCAATGTTGCTCGTGCTGCCGATGATGGCCATGTTGTATTCCCATACCTTCATGGAGAGAGGTTCCTTGCGCTCCGGTGCCACCGGGCTCCTCATGAGCCTTATGATGGTAGGCATCGCACGCAATCGCTCACCCTATGGTCGCTATTGGTATGCGCTCGGCGCAGCCGGGGCGCTGGTCGCGTTGATCGAGATTGTGGGCAGCATGGACTCGAGCATCGGAGTAGCCATGCAAGCGAGTACGCTCGGGCTTATCGTCGGCAGTACATGGAACACAGTGGAAATCATTGGGCTCTTGAACAAGACGGTTGGGCGAAGTCGCATAAGCGCGTAACCGCGGATCTGATCCGGCCAGCGCAGGCTACGCTGAAACCTACGTGTGTATCATCCGCACGCGACGCGGCGAGCCCGAGCAGCAGCGTACCGGCCGTACCAGAAAGCGAAACGGCCGATACTTCAGACCGTGGTGAAAGCTGCACCGGAATTCGCTCTGCTCTTAATTCGATCCTGCGCTCTGCTCCAGTCCAGCCCTCCCCCTACGGACACGCCCGCACCCGTCCCGCGATCTGCCGATAGATCGCCGCGAGGTCCTCTGCGTCCGGCGCAAACGCGTAGTCGCGCGGGCTGCTGGCGGACTCCTCGAGCAGGCGGCGCAGGACGTCGTCGGGCAGGCCGAGGCCGATCGTGAACACGCGGGCACCAGCGCGCTTGGCCGCCGTTGCCGCTGCGAGGACCGTGCACTCTTGGTCCGGGCAGGCGGGGCTCGTAGAGCCGGGGCCGAAGGGCACGCGGTTGGGCAGGCCGTCGGTCAGGAGCACGAGGACCGGGCGATTCGCCGGCAAGCGCCAGGAGTCGTTCCAGGCGGTGATGCCTTGCTGGAAGGCCAGGTCGAGGCGCGTGCCTTCCGCGCTCTTGGCCGGCAGCGCGGCGAGCGCCTGGTCGATGCGTGCCCGGTCGTCGCTCAGCGTCAGCTCGGTCCAGGCCGTGTTGTTGAAGCCCACGATGGCCAGGCGGTCTTGGCGGCCGTAGCCGTCGCGCTCGAGCGACAGGGAATCGGCGAAGGTGCCGGCGGCCTCCAGCGCGGCGGCGAGCTTGGTGCGGCCGGCGCGGGTGGTGCGCTGCATGGAGGTCGAGGTGTCGAGCACAAGGATGAGGTCCGCGTGCTGGTACTGCGGCACGCAGGGCGTGGGCGGCGGCACGTTCTTGCGGCCGCAGAAGGTGAAGGTGTCGAGGATGATCTGGTAGATGCCCTCCAGGTCTTCTGGACGCGGCGCGTAGTAGTACTGGTAGCGCTCGGAAACGATTTGCAGCATCAGCAGCGGGTGGATGTCGTTCGGGCGGCCGAGCGCGATCGCGTAGACGTTCGTGCCCTTGTCCTTCACCGAGTCGGCCGCGGCTTGGACCGTTTGCTCCTGGCTGCCGCCCGCGGCCGCGTCGAAGGGCACGCGGTTGGGTAGGCCGTCGGTCAGGAGGACGACGATCGCGTCGTTGGCCAGCACGCGCTCGGGGCCGTCGAGCGGCTTGCGGCCCTCGAGGATGGCCAGGTCAAGGCGCGTGCCTTCTTGGGTCTTGGTGCGGATCGTTTCGAGCGCGGTCACGGCTGCGGCTCGGTCGTTGGTGAGCGGGATTTCGATCCACGCGTCGTCGTTGAAGCCGACGATGCTGACCTGGTCGTGGCGTAGGTATGGGTCGTTCGGGTCCGGCTCTAGGGCGAGCGTATCGATGAAGGTGCGCGCCGCCGCGATGGCGGCCTCGTTCTTCTGCACGCCGCCCGGCTCGACGGAGCGCAGCATCGAGGTGGAGCGGTCCAGCACGAGCACGACATCGACGAAGCGCTTCTCGGGGATGCACTCATCCTCACCGTAGGGCAGGTAGATGATGTAGGGCGTGGAGGTTGCGGTCGACGTCGGGGTTGCGGTGGACGTCGGTGTGGCTATGGGCGTGGCGGTCGGGGTGGAGGTCGCGGTCGAGGAGGCCGTTGGGGTTGGCGTCTCCGTCGCGATCTCCGCCGGACACAGCAGCTCCACGTCGCCGAGGCCGTTGGCCTTGCCGAAGTTCACGAGGTCGTCGGAGAAGCGGTAGAGCTCTTCGCGCGCCAGATTCTCGCCTGTGACGTTGTCGAACCAGAACGCGCCGCCGGAGGAGATCGCCTGCGGTGCGAGGCCTGTCGTGACCACGACGTCGAGGACGCGCACGCGGGCGAGGCCACCGAAGCTCGTCTCGTCGTGCGTGCCGCGGGTTTCGCCAAGGCCGGGTCCGGCGTCCTGAGCATAGAACTCGGGGTTGGTCTGAACGTCCCAGCGGCCGTCGTCGGTGGGGCGGCCGATCAAGATGTCGCCGGCCGGGGTGCCCGTGCCCTCGCCCGGCGGGTTCTCGTTGCCGGGTGAGAAGAAGGTCATGTCG
>JAJCYU010000329.1 GCA_029262755.1 Anaerolineae bacterium | reverse complement strand
TTCGTGATCGGACTGGCCTTGGCCATGGTGCGCCGCTACGTCGTGCGGCCGCACCACGTTCAAGGCCAATGGGACTTCATGATCGGGAGCCTGTTGTTGATCAACGTCACCGGATTCTTGGTCGAGGGTCTACGGCTGACCATCGCCCCCGTGCCGCACGGGATATGGTCTTGGGCCGGCTACGGCTTGGCGCAGGTGTTTCTCGGCTTCGGTGTGAGCCCGGAGATGGCCGCCGGATGGCACCTGAGCTTGTGGCTGCTCCACGCCGGCGTGTCGCTTCTGTGGATCGCTGCGCTGCCGTTCAACAACGCGGCGCATCTGATCACGACCTCGGCCAACCTCATCATGCAGCCACTCGGCACGGCGCTGCCTGCCGGTGCAAGGCTGCAGCCGATGGACATCGAGAACGCCGAATTTTTTGGCGTCGGCAAGCTCGAGGAGTTCACGTGGAAGCAGCGTATGGGCTTCGATGCGTGCCTGCGCTGTGGCCGCTGCGAGACCGTGTGCCCGGCCTACATGAGCGGTACGCCGCTCAACCCGAAGCAGATCATCGTCAGCCTCTCCGACGGTCTGCGCGCGGAACTTGACCAACCGGTCTTCACGGCGAACGCGGACGGCGAGATCATCGTCGGCGCGGAGGCGCTCGTCCATCCCGACGCGCTGTTCTCGTGCACGACCTGCATGGCTTGTGTTGAGGTGTGCCCAGCCATCATCGAAATCGTGGACGACATCGTCGACATGCGGCGCTATCTCGCGCTCACCGAGGGCGCGTTGCCGGGCACGGCGGCTACGACCTTGCGCAGCATGGGAACTAGCGGCAACCCGTGGGGCTATGCACCGGAGGACCGCACGGCCTGGTCCGAAGGGCTGGATGTACCGGTGGCCACAGAGGGCGAGGAATACGAGTTCCTCTACTGGGTCGGCTGTTCCGGCAGCTACGACCAGCGCAACCAAAAAGTCTCACGCGCCTTTGTCCGTTTGCTGCAAGCCGCCGACGTTTCTTTCGCGATCATGAAGGAAGAGAGCTGCACCTGCGAGAGCGCACGGCGCCTCGGCGACGAGTACCTCTACCAGACGGCGACGGAGGTCAACATCGCCAACCTAAGCAAGTACTCGTTCAAGCGCGTGGTATGCCACTGCCCGCATTGTTTCAACACCATCGCCAACGAGTTTCCGGACTTCGGCGGCTCGTTCGAGGTCATCCATCACTCGCAGGTCCTGCGTGAGCTCCTCGAATCGGGACGATTGAAGGTGCCGCCGGCCGCGGCGGACGCGGCCAGGGTGACCTTCCACGATTCGTGTTATCTCGGCCGCTACAACAACGAGTTCGACGCGCCGCGCGACAGCCTGCGGGCCGCGGGCGTCCAGGTCGTTGACCCGCCCCGTGCGCGGGAGAAGGGACTTTGCTGCGGTGGCGGAGGCGGCAAGATGTGGTTCGAGGGCGAGGCGGACACCGACGTCAACATCATTCGGATGGAGGAATTGCTCGAGACGAAGCCGGACGTAGTCGGCGTTGCGTGCCCCTTCTGCCTTACGATGATGGACGCCGCCAAGAGCACGATCGGCGAACGCGCGCAGGACGTGGACGTGCGCGATGTGGCCGAGGTCCTGGCCGCCGCCCTGGATTCGGGTGACGCGTTGGAATAATGCTCGTCCCGACTATCATTAATCGGTCGGCCCCTCGGGCCGAGACCCGCACATTCCGGCTTCGTGCTCGCACGGCGCCGCCAAGGAGCTTGCATCCATGTTTGGCCGCACGAGCGAAGCCCCAGTGATCGAGGCGGATGTCATCGCCGCCCTTTCGACCGTCAACGATCCGGAGCTGCACCGCGACCTCGTGTCGCTCAACATGATCCGTGATATCGAGATCGACGGGGGGCATGTGACGTTCACCGTCGTGCTCACCACACCGGCCTGTCCGCTCAAGAGCGTCATTCAAGAAGACTGCGAGCGCGCGCTGGCCGGCATTCCCGGCGTCGAGAAAGTGACGGTTGTTTGGGATGCGCAGGTACAACGTGACAACAGGCTCTCCAGCCAGGTCGACGTGCCGGTCAAGAACGCGATCGCTGTGGGCAGCGGTAAGGGCGGTGTCGGCAAGAGCACGGTGGCGGTCAACCTCGCGGTCGCCCTTGCTCGGCGCGGCGCTACGGTGGGATTGCTCGACGCCGATCTCTATGGTCCCAATGTGCCCTTGATGATGGGCGTGACCGGCGAGCGCCCCGTTTCGCGTGACGGCAAGAACATCGAGCCCATCGAGGCGCACGGCGTGAAGCTGATCTCGATCGGCTTCCTGGTCGATGCCAAGACCCCGCTCGTTTGGCGCGGCCCGATGCTGCATGGGGCGCTCCGTCAGTTTCTGGGCGACGTGAATTGGGGAGAGCTCGACTACCTCATCATCGACCTTCCGCCGGGCACCGGCGATGTGCAGCTCTCGCTGACCCAGGCACTGCCGCTCACCGGTGCTGTAGTGGTCTCGACCCCGCAGGCCGTATCGCAAGCCGACGTCGTGAAGAGCATCGCCATGTTCCAGCTCGAGCAGATCGACGTGCCCGTGCTGGGTGTCATCGAGAACATGAGCGGCTTCATCGCCCCCGATACGGGTGTGTCCTACGATATCTTCGGTTCCGGCGGCGGTCGCACGGTAGCCGAGGACATGGACGTGCCGTTCTTGGGGACGATCCCGATCGACCCCGCGGTGCGCATCGGCGGTGACGAGGGTATCCCGATCGTGATCAGCGCGCCGGACTCTCCAGCGGCCAAGGCCATCGATACGATTGCGGCGGACCTGGCCGGCAAGATCTCGGTCCTGAACTTCAACAAGCCGAAAGAACGTCTCTTCCAGGCCGATCCGGATCTCTCGATCCTGTCCTGAGGGCGGTCCGAAGCGAGGCGTGCCCATCCCAACAGCGCAAGACGGACCCACAAAGACCACGAACGACCTACGGTCGCTGAGCCGTCGCCGTCTGCTTGCGTTGGCCGCCGGTGGCGCGGGGACCTGGATCGCCGGCTGTCGACCGGGGCGGATCGGCAAATCCAATCTTCCGACGCCTGCCGGGGCCGGGTCTCGGGCCGGGTCCGATGGCGGCGACGAGTTCGTCACGGCCCGGGACCTTGGCTTCGACACCGATCTTCCGCTGACTCCGAACGAAGCGTTCTACGTGATGAAGCGCGGCCTTGTGCCGGAGATTCGGGCGGAAGAGCACCGGCTGACCATCGACGGACTCGTCACACGTCCCATGACGCTCGCTCTGAACGATCTGCGCGCGCTGCCGCAGCACACGCTTATGCGCACTTTGGAATGCATCGGCAACGATCCCGGCGGCGAGCTGATCGGCAACGCCGTCTGGACCGGAGCGCGCTTCGCCGACGTTCTTGCACTCGCTGACCCCTTGCCCGCGGGCGTAGAGCTGCATCTGGCCTCCGTCGACGGTTTCCACACCGGTGTCACCACGGCGTTGGCTCAGGATCCGGAGTCGTATCTGGTCTGGTTGATGAACGGCGTCCCGTTGCCGCCTGAGCACGGATTTCCCATTCGCTGCCTCTTTCCCGGTCGCTACGGGCAGAAGCAGCCGAAGTGGTTGAGCGAGATCCACGTCCTGGACGCACGCCACCGTGGCTACTATGAACGCCAGGGTTGGAGCGATGAAGCCGCCATCGTGGCCAACAGTCGCATCGACGCGCCGGCGCATCGCGCCAGCCTCGAAGGCCCGATCGAGGTGCGGGGCATCGCGTTCGCGGATGCGAGCGGTGTGGCCCGCGTGGAAGTGGTAGTCGACAACGGACCCAGCGGCGACGCCGTGCTCGTGCAGGCGCCTGCGCCTGACGGCCCGCTATCGTGGACGGCCTGGAGCTGGACGTGGCACGATCCGCCGCCCGGCAATCATGTGATCCGCGCGCGAGCGACCGACGGCCAAGGCCGCAGCCAGCAGAAGCAGCGACGTTCGTTGCTCGGCGGTGAGGCGAAGGAGGGGCGAGGCGAGATGGATCGGGTGAGCGTCACAATCCTGGGTTGAGCGCATCGAGAGCGGACGTGACCGTACACGGCCCGCCCGAATCCTTGACCCTCCTCCGACGCCACCACTATTATCCGACCCGCGGGCGCAAGCCCATCCCGCCCCCGTTTTTGGCCCCACGCCGAGGAGCGCCGCGCATGGCGATGACCCCGCCTACGGTGGACACGCTGCCGACCATCGATACCTCCGGCCTCGAGCCGGACGCGCTGCGCGAAATGCTGCGCACGATGCACCTGATTCGCGAATTCGAGGATAACGCGGCGCGCGAGTATACGCGCGGCAACGTGGCCGGCTTCTTGCATTTGTACAACGGCAGCGAGGCCTCCGCGGTCGGGCTCATGAGCGCGCTCCAACCGCAGGATTTCGTGATGACGCACTATCGCGATCACGGCCATGCCCTGGCGCGCGGCGTGCCGGCCGACCGCCTGATGGCGGAGTTGTTCGGCAAGGTCGACGGTGTGGCGCGTGGCCGCGGCGGCTCGATGCACTTCTTTTCCGCGGAGCACAATTTCCTTGGCGGCTGGGCCATCGTGGGCGGCCATGTCCCCTTGGCGGTCGGCTACGCCTGGGCCAACGATTACAAGAACGCGCACATGGGTACCGACTCCGACGCGATCGGGGCCGTGGTGATGGGCGATGGCTCCACGAACATCGGCTACTTCTACGAATCGCTCAATTTCGCGGCGCTTTGGGACGCGCCCTTGGTGATCGTGGTCGAAAACAACGGCTACGCGATGGGCACGGCATTGGAGAAGCACAGTTCCGTCACTCGGATCGCGGACAAGGCCAAGGCCTTCAACATCCCTTCGTCCACCGTGGACGGCATGGACGTCCTCGCGGTCAACCAGGCGATGCGTGAGGTGGCGGAGTACGTCCGAACGGAGCGGCGGCCCTACTTGCTCGAGGTCATGACCTATCGCTACCGCGCGCATTCCATGGCCGATCCCGACCTATACCGCGACAAGGACGAGGTCGAGCAGTGGCGCGACAGGGATGCGATCGAGCGCCTGAACGACCAGCTGGTCGAAGCCGAGATGCTCGACGAAAGGGCGTGGGAGGCCATGCAGGCCGACAACGTCACGATCGTCGCTGCGGCGGTCGCGTTCGCGAACGAGAGCCCGCGGCCGGACGAGTCGGAGCTCTTCGCCGACATCGTCGCCGAGCCGCCGGCAGCATCGCCGCCTGCCGCCGACGGGCCGACAACCGAGCTCACGATGTCCGAAGCGCTGAATGCCGCGCTGGATGAATTCCTGGCCGAGGACGCATCCGGTTTCATCATGGGCGAGGACATCGACGACTACGGCGGCGCCTATGCGGTCACGCGCGATCTGCCGCAGAAGTACGGTGAGTCGCGGGTGTTTGACACACCGATCGCCGAAGGCGCTATCTGCGGCTTTGCAACCGGCGCGGCGATGGCGGGCTTGCGGCCGGTCGCGGAGTTGATGACCATCAACTTCGCTCTCCTTGCCAGCGACGCGATCATCAATCACGCCGCGAAGATTCGGTCGATGTTCGGCGGCCAAGCCAATGTCCCGCTCGTGGTGCGCACCAATACCGGCGGTGTGCAGCTCGGCGCATCCCACTCGCAGAACTTCTATCAGATGTTCGCGCATGTGCCGGGCTTGCGCGTGGCGGTGCCGGCCACGGCCTACGACGCGAAGGGGCTGCT
>JAJCYU010000328.1 GCA_029262755.1 Anaerolineae bacterium | reverse complement strand
CTTCGTACGTGACACGATGGTGCCCGCCGGAACCATCAACCAAGAAGACTACGACCGCTTCTTTTGCACCGACTCGCCGGAGGAGGCCCTCGCGTACATCCTGCGCTTCGCGACGGATAAGATCGGTCTCCGTTGGCGTGCCACCCACGAGCCGATGTGGGTGCTCGGCGAGAGAAATCCGGCCGGGAGGGCGTCCGGTGCGCCGGTCAAGAAGCCGGTTCCGTAGGTGCCTGTTCCCGATGGCCAGGGCGATCTCGAGAGCGCCGACGAAGACGCGCCCGTGCGATGGTTCGCCCTCAGCCCTATCGCCTCAACCAACTACTTTGTGACAATCGCTCCGCAGTACGGTAGAATCGTAATGTTGTAGTCCAGTCTCCAGGAGGGCCGTACCGATGGCCAAGAAGAAGGGCGTGCGCATCTTGGTGAAGATGCGCAGCACAGAGAGCGCTCATACGTACCTCACCGAGAAGAACCGAAGAAACGACCCGGGTCGCCTCGAGTTGAAGAAGTACGATCCCGTCGTCCGCAAGCACGTGCTGTTCCGCGAGACCAAGTAACGTGCCGCCGGTTCCGACCGGCGATTCACGGGACAACGTCTCGGCCAGCGCGCAGGAACATCGTTCGCTGGCGGAGGGCCGGCCCGCGGCGCGCATCGCGATCATCACCGTTAGCGATACGCGCTCCAAGGCACGTGACGAGAGTGGTTTGTATCTACGCACGGCGGCGGAGCGTGACGGCTATGTCGTGGACTCGTACACGCTTGTTCCGGACGAGCCGAGCGAGATCGATGCGGCACTGAACCAGGCTTTGGGCTCAGCAGCCGATACGTTGATCTTGAACGGCGGTACGGGCATCGCGGTGCGCGATACGACGGTCGAAGTTGTTCGGAGGAGGCTCGACAAAGAACTTCCGGGCTTCGGAGAGCTTTTTCGCGTGCTCAGCTACGAGCAAATCGGAGCGGCGGCAATGCTCTCACGCGCCGTGGCCGGCACGATCGGCACCATGTTCGTTGCAGCACTTCCGGGTTCGACGGCAGCGGTCCGGTTGGCTTGGGACGCGTTGATCGGGCCGGAATTGGGTCATATCCGTTGGGAGTTGGAAAAGTAGACGATACTGTTCGTCACCAGTAGCAGGCAGTCGTGCCTCAAAGATGGTTGGACGGACGGCGTGGACACCGGAGTCGAAACGAAACGAGCCGCGTTCGCGCGCCTCGAAGCCAAAGGAATTGGGACGATGTCGAGAAAATGCAAGCTGACAGGGAAAGGGCCGCACTTCGGCAACAACGTGTCGTTCTCTCACAAGCGCACCAAGAAGGTGTGGCTGCCCAATCTGCAGAACAAGTCGCTCTACGTGCCGGAGCTCGGTCGCAAGGTCCGCGTGCGCTTGTCGACGCGTGCCCTGCGCACGGTGTCCAAGAAGGGCTTGATGGCCTATCTTCGGGATGAGGGGCTGAAGCTCCAGGACATTACGTAACCATTCGTTCGGCCCACTGCGACTCCGCTACGCAACGAGAAAACGCGCCCGGGCGGCCCATCGCAGGCCTAGGCACGCCTATGCGGATCGCGGATCGCCTCGTCCTGCCCCGCAGCATGTAGCGCCGAAAGAGAAAACGGCCCGGCGCTTTCGCGCCGGGCCGTTGGTTAGCAAAAGTGGGTCAGCGCCCGCAACCACAGCCCATGAGCGCTGACCCGAGTAGCACGCCCACGTTCAACGCGTCGCCACATTTGGTGGCAGACCCCCACACAGCCGCTGGCGTGTTTGTGCTACGAGGCGAGTATACCGGCAAGCCGGTTAGCAAAGCATAAAGGTGACATTAAGGTTAAGGTGGCGGCGGCGCACCGTTGACCGCCCCAGGGCCGGCCCCTAGAATTTCGCCCCGACGATACCCATCATGCAAGGCGCAGGCTCGGTCAGGGTCCTGCGCGGCGAAGGCCTCCGAATCGCGTCAGGTCCGGAAGGAAGCAGCGCTAAGGGGTGCCCTTTGGGTGCCGCAGGAGCGCCTTGGCCGAGCCTGCGCCGTGCATGATGGCGGTCTACTCAAGCCCGAGGAACGCCCCTCCCGATGCCCGTCCCCGTCCCAGCATCCGCCTCGGGAGAGACTCGCACGGAGCGGGCGCCCGACGCTACGGCCGTGCCCCGCTCCGAGCAACGCGGGCGGCGAGCCCCCGCCCGCAGCGCCGGCACCGGAAGCACCAGCGCCCGTGACCTTGCGGCGTGGCCCTTGTGTGCTCTGGCAATCGCCGCCGTCGTGTACGCGCAGCGTTGGAGCACCATCGAGGTGCGCATCGAGCAGGCAGGGCGCGTGACCGCAATGCGTACCCGGGCCAGCTCGGTCGGACAGTTTCTCGTCTCGCATGCCATCGACGTATCGGCAGGGGACCTGATCGCACCGCCGCTTGAGACGCGTCTGCGGGAGGGGAGCACGATCCGGATCCGAGAGGGTCGCACCTTGCGGGTCCGCGCGGATGGCGTTGCGCATCGACTGCGTAGCCAAGGGCAAACACCCCGCGCGATCTTGACGAGTTTGGATGTCCCCCTCGGTGTGGGCGATGTCGTGGTCGTGGACGGTGCGATCGTCGGCCTCGACGATGAGCTTCCAGCGCCGAGCGCAGACCGCGACGCGCGATCAGCGCCCAGCGCAGGTCGGCGCGTCGCGGATGCCGCGGGCGACGTGCGGAGCGTTCCGATTGTGGACGCTCCCGGTCCTTCGGCGGAGGGCCCGGTTTCGGAAGCACGGCGTCTCGCCGCTCTGGCTGCGGCGCCGACCCTGGACGAATCACTTTCTACCATCGAAGTCCTTCGCGCTGTTCCGGTTACCGTGGTTGAAGAGGGGATCCCGCTCACGTTGGCCTTGGCCGGCCCTACGGTTGGGATCGCCCTGCGTGCCGCCGGCCTGCATCTTTGGCCGGAAGACGTCGTGCGCCCGTCGTTGGACGCGCCGCTCGCAGGCCGGCGGACCGTGGTCATCCATCGGGCCACTTCGTTCCAGCTCGACGCGGACGGTGAAGTGCGCCAGGCCCGAGCGCGCGCCGATACGGTGGCGGAGGCGTTGGCGAAGGCCGGCGTTCGGCTCCGGGGAAAGGACTACGCCATCCCACCAGGCACAACTCGCTTACGCGAGGGAATGGGCGTTCAGGTTGTCCGCGTGGTCGAGGACTTTCTCGTGCGTGAGGTGTCGCTTCCGTTCCGAACGGAAACCGAGGCCGATCACTCGATGGCGCTTGACGATTCGCGGGTTGTCCGACCCGGCGTTGCCGGCAGCAAGACCCAACGCATCCGTATCATCTACGAGGACGGCGAAGAGGTTGAGCGCGAGTTGGTCGAGGAGTCTGTGCTGAGCGAGCCCCAGGCCGAGCTGGTCGCCTACGGCACCCAGATCGAGTGGCGAAGCATCGACACTCCGGAAGGCCCAAAGCGCTATTGGCGGCACTTGCGGGTGCTCGCGACCAGCTACAGCGCGTCGCGGGCAGGCACGCCCACCTGGGTGCCGTGGTATGGGCGCACGCGCCTCGGCTGGGAGATGCGCAAGGGCATCGTGGCAGTGGACCCCCGGATTATCCCCATGCGCACCAACTTGTTCGTGCCGGGCTACGGGGTCGGCATCGCGGGAGACACCGGCGGCGGCATTCGCAGCTACCACATCGATCTGGGCTACGACGACGACAACTACAAGCGTTGGCGACAGTGGGTGGACCTCTACCTGCTCGAGCCGCTTCCCCCCGAGAGCGAGATTCGCTGGCTGTTGCCATGAGCGCAGACCAGACACCCCTTCCGGACGGCGTCGATCCGGCGCAGCTGCGAATTCCACGACCGGCTGAGCTGCTGCGCCGCCACGGGATCCGACCGCGCAAGGGCCTCGGCCAGCATTTCTTGGTCGATCGATCCTACCTCGCGCGGATCGTCAGGGCCGCGGAGCTCGGTCCGTCGGACACGGTCTTGGAGGTCGGGCCCGGTCTGGGCGTGCTCACCGAAGTGCTGACCGATCTCGCTGGACAGGTGGTCGCCGTAGAGATCGATCCCATTATGCTGGCGATCGTGCGCGAACGACTCGGTTCCCGTCCTCATCTACGAATCGTAGACGGCGATGTCCTGCGCACAGATCTGGCCGCGTTGCTGGCCGAAGTTCTTCCCGCCGGCGCCCCGACTGAAGGCGTAGTTCCCGGCTACAAGGTGGTAGCGAACCTTCCCTACTACATTACGTCGGCCGTGCTGCGCCACGTGTTCGAGGCGCGCATTCGCCCCGAGCGCGCCGTCGTGATGGTCCAGCGCGAGGTCGCGGATCGCATGATGACCGGCGAAGGGGAGCACAGCATTCTCTCCATCGCCACCCAGTTCTACGCGCGTCCATCGCGCGTCGCCGTCGTGCCTGCCGGAGCTTTCCACCCGCGACCGCGTGTCGATTCCGCGGTCGTGCGCCTAGACGTTCACCCGGTCCCGCCGGTCGACGTCGAGGACACGGAGCAGTTCTTCCGGGTCGTGCGCGCCGGCTTCGGCCAGAAGCGCAAGCAACTTCGCAATAGCCTCGCGAACGGGCTGGACCGCACTACGGGCGAGATCGAGGACGCCCTGGCCGTCGCAAGCGTCGACCATGCGCGGCGCGCGCAGACGCTCTCGCTTCCGGAATGGGCGGCGATCACGGCGGCGATCGCGCCCTATCTCAAGGGTGGGCCGGAGCCGGAGTAGCGGGGCGGCGGCGCAGGCTTTCACGACGACGCATCGTGCTCGCTTGCCCGGATCGACGCCGACGCAACGCCGGAGCAACCGAGTCCGCGCCTACTCGGAGTGAAGCGCCGGTCGCGGGTCAGCGTGAGGTCTAGGCCTCGAGGCTGGCGACGACACGCAAGCCGCCGTTGCTGCTGCGATCGTCCGGACGGTCGTTCACCCGGAACGCCGCCCGCGCGTTGATGTGGCTGAAGTTCCAGGATCCACCGCGCACCACCCGCCGGATGTCCGCGGAGGTGTCCGGTTCTTCGCGTCCGTCATCGATGCGGTAGGGATAGCCGAACTCCGGTGTATCGATGCTTGCGCCAAAGGCACTGCTCGTCCATTCCCAGTTGTTGCCGGTGAGATCGCTGACCCCTTGCGGCGTGTCACCGCGCGGGAACACGCCGACCGGCGTGGGGCGCCGAATGTGGGTCTCCAAGGTGTTGCCCATGTCCCGATCGAAGGCATCGCCGCAGGCGTACGGGCGCCCCTGGGGCCCCCGCGCGGCGGCCTCCCACTCTGCCTCCGTTGGAAGACGGAACGCGCGACCCGATTGCTCGGATAGCCAGCAGACGTAGGCCCGCGCCTCGTACCAGCAGATTCCCGCCACCGGCTGCGCAGGGTGGTTGAAGCGCGCATCGCGCCAGAAGCGCGGCTCGGAATGGCGCGTGTCCGGGTAGAGCTCCGCGAGATGGGCTTCGAACTCTACGTCGTTCATCCGCAGCCGTTCGAGCCACTTCAAGCGGATCCGTTGGTCCCAGACACCGTGCTCGATGTAGCGATCCATCAACTCCGGCTCGGCCAGCAGCTTCGTGCGCCAGTAGCGATAGTCGGCATGGGTGCCGGCAGACGTGCCTTCTCCACGTCGCCATCGTCGACCGACCGCCGTGTCCCAGTAGCGGGGCTCGTCGTAGCCGCCGGACTCCAGGAAGTAGGCCCACTCCGCGTTGGTGACGGGGTATGCGCCGATCTCAAAGCCCGCGAGCTCCACCGGATGCTGCGGCACGTGCGCTTCGCTCGTCCCACCGACCCATTCGATGGGGCCATGTTCCCCGATCGGGTACGCGCCGGCGGGTATGCTCACAAGCAGCGGCAGCGCATAGGGGCCATTGGGGCCCTCGCGCAGCTCGAAGCGTGGGTCACCGAGGTCGCCTACCGCATAGCCGCACAAAATCCGATCGCGCAAGTCGGCTTCCGGAGATCGGCTGCGGCGAACCAGTCGGCCCCGCAGTTCTTCTAGGAGGTCCGCGGAGAGGCGCGTAGCCACCTCGGTTTGGGCGGCCGCACGGCCTGCAAGCGCCAAGTTGGTTTCCATCAGCGCAGCGACAAAGGCGGAAGGGTCATCGGCCATCGCCGCTGCCAGCAGCGCTGTCTCCTCCCAACCGGTCTGTGCGGGACCTGGGAGGGGATCCGCCGGATCCAAGGATTCAAACAGGTCTTCGAGTTCGGGCTTGGCGAGGCCGGCACGCCACTCAACACGGGTCCTATCGATTTCGTTCGAGACGGCCATGCGCCGTGCGGCGAAGTACTCCTGCACCAGTTGGTGGACGAACATCACCTCGTCGGAGGCAGGGTCTTCGTCCAAAACGCTGATCGCGACGCCGGCCTGAACGATCTCTTGCGCATGCTCGTCATCGAGCATCTGGAGCGCTTCGTCGTAGGAGACCCGAACTTGCGCCAAATCCGTCCCTCCGCGCGTCGATTGCATGCTAAACGCCAGCTCGGAGAGCTTCGGCAACAACACGCCGCGTTCCGGCAGCTCGTAGTCCGTGCGCCACTTCCAGTGCGTGATGCGCCGTATGTCGCGCGCCGCGACCAATGTATCCGGCCCGAAGAGTGGATGCTCCAGCTCCACTTCCCGTCGCATCGTCTGGCGTACGAATCCGGTGAACAATCCGGCCCTGCCTTCGGGCATCTCTCCGGAAGCCTCGACTTGGTCGGTCAGCAAGCGCAAGAAGTATGGGCTCCGCATGACATCCAGCTGGCGCGACCCTTCGAGTCGCCGCCAGAGTCCCCGCCAATGCAGTGGGCTATAGAGCTGCAAGAAGTGACGGACGCGCTGATCGTTCAGGGCTTCGATGCGCACCTGCGGTACGCGCAGGGCCGGCGTGGAGAGCGGCTGGCTGTAATCCAAGCTGCGACAGCTAATGACCACCCGATTGCCGGGCCACCGGTGCACGAGCCTCCCCACGAAGTCCTTCCAGCGCAGGAGACCTTCGCGGAATGCCCCTGCTCCGGCAATCGGCATCTCGTTGAGCGCGTCGAGCAAGAGCACGATACGACCGGCGGCGAGCAGTTGGCTGAGTGCGGGCAGATCTGGGTAGCGCATGCGCCACAATTCGACCAACCATTCCTCCGGTGAAGGCAACGGACCGCCCCGTTGCTCCGGCCGATAGTGGTTCAGCTGCACATAGAAGGTGATCGGAGTCGTGCCCGCGCTCCATACGGAGCCATCGGACTCTACGAGACCTTGAATCGCGGTATCGAGTTCGAAGCGCCTCAGCAACGTCGATTTGCCCGCCCCCGGCGGACCGAGCAACACGAGCGCGGGATCCAGGATCTCGCCCAGTAACAGGCCGAGATCTTCGAAATGGGCCTCGGGTGGTTCCCACCGATCTTCCACGGACGTCTCGCCGCGGTCCACGAGTAGTTCTAGCGCCACGAATCGGCCGTCCACGCGGTGCCGCGGTTGGCTCCAGGCTGCGACGCGACTCAGGCGGTAGGCGTCCACGTCGCGCGGGCGATGCTCGATAATCTGGCGTACTTGCGCCGGCGTCAGCCTCGCATTGACCTCTGCATCGAGCACCACGGCGCGCAATGCGGCGAGGGCCTCGCCGAAGCTGCGCTGCTCGGCCTCCACGTCGATGAAGATCCGGTCGCCGACGTGCAGTTGTTCGGGCGTCTGCAATGGCTGCACGACGTCTTCGAGCCCGAGCGCAACGACCTGGAATATGTGCTCGGAATGCCGCAGGTCCCGAAGGCGGTGCTTGCCGAGGTCACGTAGCCGAACGGACGCGGGAAGCTTGTCCCGCAGAAGCTGTTGCACCGCAAGCGACAGCAGCACCTGTCCGCCGTGCCCGGCGGCTTGCAGCCGAGCGCAGCGGTTTAGCGGAGGGCCGAAGTAGTCGCCGTCGCGCTCTTGCGCCGCTCCGGTGTGGATCCCCATTCGCACCCGCAGTGGCTCGAAGCCCTCGTCGTATCCCGCCCAAGGCTCGTCGCGCAGCGCGACCTGGCCGTCGACGGCGGCTTCCACGGCGGCCAGGGCGGTCGGGAATGCGGCGCACATCGCGTCGCCCACGGTCTTGAACACGTACCCGCCTCGCGTCTCACATGCGCCGCGAAGCAAGGCGTCATGACGCGCCAGGGCACGGGCCATCCCGTCGGGATGCCGTTCCCAACGCTCTGTCGAGCCCTCGATGTCCGTGAACAGGAACGTGACTGTTCCCGTTGGCGCATTGCCCATTGCCTGTTTCCTTGACCACGTCCGCGTGGCGTGAGGATACCGCGCCTGGGTGCGTCACGCATGTTGGAGCGCTGCGCCGTTTCGGTCCAGCCGCTGCACGGTTGCCCCATGCAGGCAGCACCGTGCTCGGCCCGTCACGTGACGTCGATCGCAAGCCCCACTGCGATGTCGAGCTCGACGCCGTCGTCGCTGCCCGTCGCAAGGCCGTGGGCGCCGGCGGCTGCGATCATGGCGGCGTTGTCCGTGCACAGCACGAGGGGTGGCAGGAGAATAGGCAACTCGTGCTCTGCGCCCCACGTCGTGAGCGCCGTACGAAGCGCATGGTTGGCCGAGACGCCACCGGAAACGCAGACCGCCCGAATCTGCGGATATTGTGTTGCCGCGATCCCGATCCGGCCGATCAGGGCGATGACGACCGCGCGCTGAAAGGAAGCGGCCAGGTCGGCGACAGGAAGTTCAGAACCCACAGCTTCAGCCGGTTCGACGGCCTTTGCGGAGCCTCGGCCGGCATCGGGGTCGCCGCCGAGGCGTTCGACCGTGCGGCGGACGGCCGTCTTGAGCCCGCTGAAGCTGAAGTCGAGCGGTAGCGGCGTGCGGCCGACCGGAAGTTTGAACCGACGATCGTCACCGTCGGCGGCCGCCGCCTGGATCGCGGGCCCGCCCGGATAGCCAAGCCCCATCATGCGGGCAGCTTTGTCAAAGGCCTCGCCGGCAGCGTCGTCCATCGTTCCGCCGAGGCGCGTGACGCGGCCACGCTCGTGCACGAGAGCCAGGTCGGTGTGGCCGCCGCTCACGACAAGCGCGAGATGCGGTGTCGGCGGCGATGGAATCGCGTGGAGCCCCCCCAAAGAGGCGACAACGTCGGGGCTTAGCAACACGCCGTCGTGGTGCAGCCACTGGCTGGCGAGATGGCCGCCCAGATGGTTGACCCCGACCAATGGAAGTCCGGACCCCAAAGCAAGGCCCTTGGCCGCGTTCAGGCCGACCAGGAGCGCACCGGAGAGACCGGGACCCCTCGTGACCGCGATTCCCGAGAGTTGGTCCAAGCGCACGCTCGCCTCGTCCAATGCTTGCCGCAGGACGGGCACGATGTCGCGCACGTGCTGGCGCGAGGCGACTTCCGGGAAGACCCCGCCGTAGGGCGCGTGTAGTTCGGCCTGGCTGGCGATCACGTTGGACCGCACGATGCGACCGTCCTCGACGACGGACGCGGCCGTCTCGTCACACGACGTCTCGATGCCGAGCACAAGCTGCGGGCGGGACATAGAGCCGCGAGCGGACGTCGCGGGCTGAGGAGCGCGGGCGGCGGCCACGGAGGTGGCGACAGCGGGGACGGCGGGAGCCGTCGTCCGTTCAGGCGACGACATGGGCTGCATCGCGCAAGCGCGTGATGGTCTCGTAGCGCACCAAGACACCGCCCAGGGCGTTTTCCGGCCGCCACGGGCCATGAAAGTCGCTGCCGCCGGTCGGCACGAGTTCGAAGAATGACGCCAGCGATTCCAACCAACGCACAACGCCGGCGCGGTAGCCAGGGTAGCGGCATTCCAGACCGCCAAGACCTGCATCGACCAAGGGCCCGAGATAGCTGCGCAGCTTCTTGGGATCGCTGAATGGATCGCGTGGCGGCACCGGATGGGCAACGACGGGCACGCCGCCGGCCGCGCGGACCACACGGCACGCCTCGGCCGGTGTGATCTTGAACCGGTCCACGTATGCGGGCCCGTCGTTGCCGATATAGCGCTGAAACGCGGCGCCGACCGAATCCACGAATCCGGCTTCCGCCAGGGCACGCGCCACGTGCGGGCGCCCCACCGCACCGGTGCCCGCGTGCCGGAGCACGTCCTCGTAGTCGAGCCGCGCGCCCAAGGCCTGGAGCAAGCTGACCATTCGCTGCGCGCGCACGATCCGCGCATCGCGGATGTCGGAGAGGAGGGATTGGAGGGGCCGGTCGCGAACGTTCAGCAGGTAGCCGAGGATGTCCGTGTGCCCGCCTTGCGCATCGGTCGTGTTGATCTCGACCGCCGCGATAATCTCGACGCCGAGCGTCGTTCCGGCCGCGCACGCTTCGTCGTAGCCGGCTGTCGTATCGTGGTCGGTGAGCGCGAGCGCAGCCAGCCCCCGCTCCGCTGCGAGGGCCACCAGCGCCGCCGGGTCGAGGGCGCCGTCGCTCGCGGTCGTATGCGCGTGCAGATCGACGGGTGCGTCGGGAGACGGAGTCACGGGCGGCGACGCCCAAGTCGGTGCACCGTACGTTCTGTCGTCCATCGCAGCCGTGCTTCGGGTTCGCGGAAAGGGCGCGCCGGTACCTCGCCACCGCGGACCAGGACGCTCACGTCAATCCGTAGCGTCGGCTGCATGCTCCGTCGTCGCCGACGCGCCGATCGTGGGTACGTCCCCGTCCTTGTCCCGGAGCCCGTACTCGTTCCCGTTCACGTTCTCGTCCTCGCGGGCCAGCATCCGCAACTCCGCGGTAGAGCGGCGCTGCCCGTCGTGTGGGCTGCGCCGGCTGAGCCGTGCCACTTGTTGCTCCGCGCGATAGGAGCTGCGCACGAGTGGTCCGGCCTCCACCCAACGTAAACCCAACGCCAAGCCGCGATCGCGCAGCCGCTCGAACTCCTCCGGCCGCCAATAGCGATGGATCGGCAGATGCTGTTCCGAGGGGCGCAGGTATTGTCCGACGGTCAGGATATCGACTTGGATCGCGACCAGATCGGCGATGAGCGTCTCAACCTCGTCCCACGTCTCGCCGAGACCGACCATGATGCCGGTCTTGGTCAGCACCGTGGGGTCCATCTCCTTGGCTCTGCTGAGCACGTCCAACGATCGTTGGTAGATAGCCTGGGGACGCACCGTGCCGTAGAGGCGAGGTACGGTCTCCAGATTGTGATTGAGGATCTCCGGAGCGGCGTCCATGACGACCTGCAGCGCACCGCGATCTCCGAGAAAGTCGGGGATCAACACCTCGAGCGAAGTTTGAGGCGAAAGCTCCCGTGCGCGGGTTATCGTGCGCGCGTAGATCGCCGCCCCGCCGTCCGGCAGCTCGTCGCGATTGACCGATGTGATCACGCAATGCGTAAGGTCCATCCGGCCGATGGTTTGTGCGACGCGCTCGGCCTCCAGCACGTCCAACAAACCCGGTCGACCGGTTTGAATGGCGCAAAAGCCGCAACTGCGCGTGCACACCTCGCCTAGGATCAAGAATGTTGCCGTGCCGGCGCCCCAACACTCCCCGATGTTCGGACAGCGTGCTTCT
>JAJCYU010000327.1 GCA_029262755.1 Anaerolineae bacterium | reverse complement strand
GCCGTCGGCAGCGCCGTGTTCGTCGCGGTCGCCGTCGGGAGCGCCGTGTTCGTCGCCGTCGCCGTCGGCAGCGCCGTGTTCGTCGCGGTCGCCGTCGGCAGCGCCGTGTTCGTCGCGGTCGCCGTCGGCAGCGCCGTGTTCGTCGCCGTCGCCGTCGGGGGGGTCGATTCGGGAGACCCGGCCGTCTGCGCCTCGAATACCGCATCGCCCGCGTGGAGCCGCCCGTACCCGAATTGATCGTCCCGCCCTGGCGTTCCTAGATCCACCGCTGTGTTGCGCAGGATCTCCGAGATCTCCTCTCGATCGAGCGTCGGAGAGATCGCGAGCATGAGGGCTACCGCACCGCTGACGTGTGCGGTAGCTTGCGAAGTGCCGCTTCGTGAAGCGTAGGTGTTTGGCGTGTCTGCAGACCACGAAGCGTTGGTCACCGCATGGCCGGGCGCCATGATGTCGAGGGTCGGCCCGTAGTTCGACACGGCGAATCGCCGTCCGTAGCGATCCAATGCACCGACGCTCACGACGTCGGAATAGGCAGCCGGATAGCGAAGCACGCTGCTGCCATTGTTCCCGGCCGCGGCAACGAGGACAACGGAGCCGGCAACCGCATAGTCCACCGCCTCGCGCACAGTTTGGTTGTCCGGACCTGCAAGGCTGAGGTTGATGACGTTGGCGCCCTGATCGGTCGACCAGAGAAGGCCCTCTGCAACCGAGGCGCTCGTACCTTGACTCTGCGCGTCGAGCACCTTGACCGGCAGCAAGCTGGCGTTCGCCATGCCGGCGCTACCGATACCATTGTCCGCGATCGCGCCCACGATGCCGGCAATGTGCGTTCCGTGACCGTTGTCGTCTGAAGCGTCTAGATCACCGTTGATGAAGTCCTTTCCGGGAAGGACGCGTAGCTCCAAGTCCTCGTGTGTCCCGTCGACACCGGTATCCACGATAGCCACTACCACCCCGGCGTGTCCGAGGGTGATGTCCCACGCCTCTGCACCGTTGACGGCTAGGGCCGAACGACCATGCGACGCCGGGGCGAGCAACGGATCATCCGGTACGTAGGCGCCTTCCATGACGTAGTTGAGCTCCGCGAAGTCCACGATCGCGAGCGCTGAGAGCACATCGATCGCCAACTCTTCCGTGCCGTCCGGAATCGATAGCACATGGATCGAAAGCGGCTCGATCGTTCGCAAGATCGTGGCGTTCGCCACTGCGAGCGCTTGCGATACAAGCAAGGCCGGCGCGCCTTCTTCGAATCGGACCAGCGCCTCCCCGCCTGCGAACGGGGCCCCTTCCTGCGCTCGTACCGTGCTCGGTCGACCGCCACCCACCAAGAGTCCAATCACGATGGCAGCAGCCACCAAGGCAATGCGCCACGAGGGCGCACTCTGTACTTTGCACATTGTCCCTACTCCTCCTCAGTTAGCCGGTCCCGAAGCGCGATTGCGAGTCCGCCCCGACGACACGGTGCATCTTAGAAACCGATGGGCCTTGGCGATTGTGTCGCTTCGGCCATCGCTCAGGTGCCCACCGGTGAACCGGGGGCTAGTGGGGCATCGGCCAAATGGCACTGTTCCGATCCCACCACCGCGAGAAACTAGTAACTAGGTATCCGCCCAATCGACGGCGGCGTGGAAGAGCGCTCTGCCGTCATGCGCCCGAAATGTAGGGAAGGCGCAATACGTCATGAATGCGAGTAGGCTCAGCAACGTTCCCAAGAAGTCTGTCTGTTGGAACGGTATCGAGATTCCCATGTGTTGCCCCCCCTGATTAGAACAAACCTGCGAACATCGTATCGTCCGCGGGTGCTGTTCACCGACTTGCCGTCCTGCATCACGTTGAGACTTCAATCCGTTGACGGCGCATGCCATTGTGTCGCGGCACCTACAGACCAGTGTCGCGGTCACCGGTAGCTAGGTGGTATATGCGTTGTTACGATAGGGTCACAAGCCCAGCAGACTCACCGATCGAAGTAGCAGCATGTTTTCAAAATGATGCGACGCTTCGTCCTTGCTCACCTCCGACAGGGAGCCCGTCTTCGCCACGAACCGAGGGCTGGTGCGAATGAATTCGCACCAGCCCTCGGAGTCAAAGAAAACGAGGGCCGTGGCGATTGTGTCGCCACGGCCCTCGTTCACGTGCCCACCGGCGAACCGGGGGCCGCGGCTGAATCGGCCAGGGGGTACTGCGCCGATCCCGCCGCCGCTAGTAGGCTAGTGGCATTCCACCGCCCAATCGACTGCGGCGCGGAAGAGCGCCTCGCCGTCTGCCGTCCACTTCGACGCGGCATAGTTGTCCAAGTGGTAGCCGACTCGGCGTGCCGGAGCCGACTGGCCGACCATCTGGTCGCCCGCCTCGTAGGCGAAGATGGTCGCCTTGCTTGCGCTGCCATCCAGGTGGGCAATGACGTCGGCATCGGCGCTGGGCTTGCCCCAGGTCTGAGCCTTGTTGTGGGTAGTCACCCGCACGTCACCGCTCAGGCCGGCGGCCATCGGGTGCGCGGGGCTCTCGATGTCCATCCACTGTCGGGAGCCCTTGCTCCCGTAATGGGTGCCGGCGGTGTCATCGGTCATGCGCATGTCGTCGAACAAGTAGCTCTCCCAGACAATGACCGGCACGGCCACGTCGCGGAACTTCGTGTTCACCTGACCGGAGCTCACCGTCGAAGACACGATCACCAGATCTCGACCATCGGCATGATGGCTGCGCGAAGCGCCCTGGGACTTCAGGGTGACCGAGTGTCCGTCGGCTTCGAGCAGATCGATGACCGCTTGGTCGCCGGACGTGACCGCCGAGGAATCCTTGAGTACGAAGAGGATGTCCAGGTTCTCACCACATGTGGGATCCGGTTCACCGCCACCTCCGGTCGGGCACTCGACGATGTCGAGGTTGAAGTCACCCTGGCCGTACTCCTGCAACGGGCTGCCGGACGTGGGCTGCTGCACCACGTTCCAGCTAATCCAGTTGGCCATGCCGAGGTTACCGTTCTTGAGGTTCGCTCCGACGCCGACCTGCCACGCCGGACCGACGCCCTCGATCTCGATGACAGATCCCGACCACGGACCGACGCCGTTGAGAACGCCTAGCGCCTCGGTGTAGTAGTACCAGCTGCTGGTGTCGACGCCTGGGTTGCCATTCGTCTTCGGGCTGCCCGACGGCTCGTCGTAGGTGCGGCCGTCCAGGTTGAGCGTGATGTCGAAGCCCTTGCTCGGGTTGTTGACATCGACCACCCGGCCCGTGAGCTGCGCCGTACCGTCCGCGTTCTCCACGAACTGCCCCGGCGTCTGGAAGATCATGTCGCGGCTGATGCCCGGCATCCACAGTGCGTGGCTCTCGGCCTCGTCCACGCAGATCTCGGTCTGCGGGAAGGGCGTCGGCTCGGGTGTCGGTTCCGCGGTCGGCGTCGGCTCCGGATCGGGACCGTCGTCGCAGCCGACGGCCCAGCGAAGTGCAGCCGCGAAGAGCGCGCCGCCATCCGCCGTCACAACGTTGCCGGTGTCGTCGCGGAAGAACAGCCCGACGCGGCGTGCGGGAGCCGTCAGCCCCACCATCGCGTCGCCTGCTTCGTAGCCGAAGATGACAGCCTTGGAACTGTTGTCCTTCAGCGTAGCAGCCACGATCGCATTCGCCCCGGGCTTGCCCCACGTCATCTGGCTCGAGGGGTTGAGCACGGTCGGCGTTCCGGAAAGTCCGGCTGCCAGGGGATGCGTCGCGTCCGCGATCCGCAACATGCTTTGGCTGCCTACGTTACCAAGGTCCGTCCCACCGGAGCTTCCGGTCATCTTCATGACATCGTAGAGGTAGGCCTCCCAAACGATCACCGGCACCTCGAT
>JAJCYU010000326.1 GCA_029262755.1 Anaerolineae bacterium | reverse complement strand
GATCAATCTTAAGGATAACCTGGGGAGAATAATCAAATCTAAACAAGAGAGTATGTTTGTGGAACTGAATAATCAAATAAAACCGCGAGAAAAGAAGATATATAGTTTCGTGTTCGAACTAGATGACAAAAGCGGTGAACTTAAGGCGTTAGAGGCCATCCTTTTTAGGGCAAACTTTAATAGAACAGATAAAACATTATTCGCAAAGATAGAGTTGCAATTAGGTTTGTAATAGTAGGGGCATATTACCATATGCCCTTAACCACATATTATGCTGAAAAATATGAGAAAACGAGATAAGAAGGCAGTAAAAATACTATCGATAGTGACAATTCTGTCTCTAATATGTTGTATAACGTTGGTTGTTATAACTGCACATAAACCGGGTTCTCCAGAATTCTGTGCAAGATGTCACAGTATGGAACCATCATATAATACCTGGAACGAAACAGTATCCTGCAATACCGGATGTCTGAGTTGTCATACACATGATAATAGTGGCAGGACATTGTCGGTTGGAATTGAGGATAATAATTGTACCAATACTGGTTGTCATCCCGTTGAAAAGCTTACGTCTAAAGTATCGAATTACAAGGATGTATTTGCTTTTAATCACAAAACACATCTGAAAGAGTACCCCACTAATCTCAAACTAAAATGTACCGGATGTCATTCGTACCTGGGCAGGAATGTACAGGAAGGCACGAAACCCAGGCATTTTGGTATAGATGATAGTGCATGTTTTGCCTGTCACTTTATGAACAGCAAGGAGCCTCTGCTTACTGCCAAAGAGAAGATTAAAGTGGGTGAATGCTCGCTTTGCCATAAGGATGTAGTAGTTAAGGTTATGATATACGAGAAGGAGTTTGATCATCTGGAATTTGAAAAGGAACGGAAAGTGAAATGTGCAAACTGCCACTTGGATGTTGTGCGCAAAGGTGGGGGTGTAGAAGAGAAGAATTGCTATCACTGCCATACAAAAATTCCGAAGGAATACCAGGGAGCAGAGAGGATGCACCGCGATCATGTGGAAAAACATAAGGTCCCATGCTACCCGTGTCATAATGAAATCCTGCATAAGTGGGGTGATGAATACCTTACCAATATCCTGCCGGAGAGGAGTGCTGTTGCTGGGAATGAGAACTCCTCGATGGCCTCAGTTGCCATCGGTAGAACAGGACGAGGAGTTATTTCTATTAACACGAAAGATCAGGAGTCTTTTTTTGGAAAAGTGCCTTATTTACTTCAAAGAAAATTATATGCAGGTAAAGGTGGTCGTGGGATTGAGGACAGCCCGGATCCGATGTATCTCGCTACCGTCAACTGCACTGCATGTCATAAGAATAAAGACCTGAGTGTTCATCCCTTGACTTGCAACGTCTGCCATGAAAAGGGATTTCACAAGACAATGGCAGAGCAGAAGGAATATGTTACTGGGCTTTTAAACTTATTATCAGAATTGCTTAAAAAACCTCCAAAGAAAGGTGTGTCCAAAACCCTGATTGATGAGGCACGTTATAATTATGATTTAATTAAAAACGATGGAAGTTTTGGGGTGCACAATATTAAATATGTAAAGGATTTAATTAATTACAGTATACAACGGTTAAAAGATAATTCTAATTCAGAATTATAACCTGAGTTAAGCGGTTTATACTGTGTATAACAGTAGCCGCAGGCTTTTAGCCTGCGTTTCTCATTACCTGATGAGTGTATAAGGATTTGGCGTAAATCATTTTAGGTATAATAAAAGAAAACTGCTGGAGAAAAGTGTATGGGTGTTTTATGCGGATAATAATTTCAGGTATTAGTTTATTTGTGGTTATGCTTCTTTGGTTTTTTTGTCCTGAAGGCAGTCGTGTTTATGCTGAAGAGACATTAAGTAAGACTGTGCCTATCCATGGATCAAAGGTATCTACAAAGAACGAGGATTCATGCACGGTGAGGTGTCATGTCAATTATATGGCATATGAAAACAAATTTGAAGTGACTCAAAGAGCAGAGGTCTTCAGGCACAAGACACATTCATTTGAGCAGGAGCTCGATTGTACATCCTGTCATGACAATAGCGAGGTTAATACTGAAGGGCATGGTAAATTGACAATAAAAAAAGAAAACTGCCTTAAATGCCATCATGTTGAATTGAAAAAATCTGAGTGCAAAAGATGCCATCAGTATATTGATGAGAATTCCATGAAATATAAAGAGGAAAAATTTATCCATGGGTTTACTGTGGAAAGTGATGTTGATTGCGGGTTATGTCATGCTAAAGACTCAAATGCTTCGTTAAAAGATGAAGAGATCAATTGTGTTAAATGCCACCACACAACTCCGGATCTTGATTGCGCAAAGTGCCATAAAAATGATCTGGACAAGTATCATGAAACTGATATGGAAAGAAAGGGCAGTCTCTCATGGACGGTATCTTTCAGACACTCTCAGCATCCCGAACAGGATTTGTCCTGCAAGGAATGCCACTCAATCAGTCATGAGAACGACGCCGGCATTGTGGAATACAATCTCAATTGCAGTAAATGCCATCATGCTTCAGAGGAAGCATTAGGTTGTACCCAATGCCACACGGAACCATATGAATTCTTACTGGGAAAGACCAGTATTGACGGGTTTGCACTCTTACCGGATATGATGTCCAGGGCGGTTAAATGTGAGGATTGCCACAGGTATAATAATGAAAAGCTAAAATTCAGGGGAGTAGAAGAATACTGTATAGAGTGTCACAATGAAGATTATGGAAAACTGTACAACGCCTGGACAAAAACAATAAAGGATAGATTGAATGAATTCAACCTTCGTGTACAGGGCCTTGTTGAAGACGGTAATGTTGCTTTCATAAATGAATCAGATATTGATGAAGCAAGTGTGACCGTTGACTTAATAACAAAATACGGAACACACAATTTTAACCTGACAAGGGCGATTCTGGATAGACTTGAAGAGAAGGTAAAGTAGTTTCTCCACAAAGTTACCAGGATAAGGAGAATATAGAACAGTGAACAAGGAATATTAAATCGTAGCTGTTGTGCCCCTGTATGTAATTTGTATTTCACACTGATCGATGTTGACAGAAAACTAATAAAGATTAAGATATGGAAATTATAAAAAAAGTGTTAGGCCTGAAAATATTAGGTAACACGGTTCTGGTGACGGGAGGATAGCTATAATGAAAAGCATATTATTATGTGTAATATTATTGTCTGTTATTGGATGTGCTCTGATGAAACCCTCAACTAACGCAACAGTACAAACAAAACGTCAGATTACTTATAAATGGTCACAAATAGCAGATTACTTTACTAAAAATGAGGTAGAAAACATACTGGGTATTCCTACTGATATTCTTTATAGTGAAGAGGCAGAAATATGGAAGTATGAATATGATATTGCCCGATCATATGGCACTGTTAGTTTCCGTAGAAGCGACAATCGTGTATGGTTTTTGTCTAAGCCATCCTTTTAGTGAAAGATATACTGTTAATTGCACAATACGTTCTACGTTTGTTATCATTCCTCTTAAACACCATTCACATATTCAAGCGTAATCAGGTGGAATGCCGCCTCATTAAATGCAACTGAAGTTATATTGAATATTAGCTAATAAAGTAGTATTATCAATATAGAAAGAGAGAGTTAAGACTTTGGTTAATTTACAAATTAACGGTAGGGAGGGGAAAGCGCATACGACTTACCATAGTGAAATATCAAATCGAGATTCAACCCAATTCAGCATATAGCCCGTAAGTGCAATTCACACTAAAGGACAACTCGTTCCTATATACGAAACAGAATATTTATTGCTGATTTAAGGAATAACAACTTTAGTAGATATATAAGGCTAAGAGGGCGTCTATATACAAGTTTTATTAGAAGTAATTAATTCTACCACATAAAGAGTTTAGGGATCTGTAGCCCTGTTACTTTGGCTCTGGGTTTGCCTTAACAATTTATAAATATCCTTAAATTCGCTTGTTTATAGGGAGGAGTGCATCATGAATTTAGGAAAACTTATTCTGTTTTTTGCTTTATTATTTATTCTTCTTAATGCCGGTACCGCTAAGTCTACTTCTACTATTGAGTTAAGTCTTGACTGTGTGTGTCAGGGTGCCGAGTTGATCTTTGAAGGGAGGGTTGTATCCAGGGAAACCCGACCATCACCCACAAACGGTAAACCCTTTACCTACTTTACTTTCCAAATTATCGACGTAATCAAGGGATCTCACACCAGTTCTACCGTGGAGCTTGGTTTCATGGGAGGTAAGTTAAACGATTTTACATTGAAAGTTTCTGGTATGCAAATGCCTGAAATAGGAGAAAGGGGAATTTATTTTGTGGAGAATCTCAGTGTGCAACAAATCCATCCGCTCTGTGGTTGGCAACAGGGTCACTGCCTAGTGATATCTAACAAGCAAACAGGCCAGGATACGGTTATCCCTGTGGAGGATAAGGACTCAGTAAAGGCGAACTCATTGGCGTTAACGCATGCTCATACTTTGGAAGTTTTTAAACAGAATATTCGCAATATAATAGAAAAGAAAGACAAATGAAAGTTAAATCGTTAATTATCTGGCTACTTTCGGTTGTTCTAACTATCTGGCTACTCTCGGTTGTTCTAATGACACATGTCACTCCCAAGGTGACTGCCTATAATTTGATAGGGGGAGGCTGGCCGGATGCCACGACTACATTTCATTCTAAAGGATTTAGAGGAAATAATAGCTCACGTGAGTCAGCATTTAGTGAGGCGTTAGACCTATGGAATGATCTCTCGAATTTCTCTTTCTCAAGCATAAATGCTGATGCAGATCCATGTGCTCCAAACAATACACGTGGTTGGGAATTTAACTCCCGTTATTGCGGAACTTCATTTGGAAGTTCGACACTCGCCGTAACTTTTTTGGAGTTGAACCCAGACAACGAATTGATAGATGCCGATATAGTCTTTAACAACGCTTTCAACTGGAACGTCCATACAGGGCCAGGATCAGATCCATATGATTTCAGACGTGTAGTCGCACACGAGTTAGGGCACGCCCTTGGATTGCATCACGACAACACGCATGAGGCATTGATGAATACATTTTACAGTCATACCATTGAAGAGCCTCAGATCGATGATATTAACGGTCTGAGAGCCATATACGGTGGTGGCACTTGTTTGTTCCTTGATACCTATGAACCTGATATTTATTCTGCTCAAGCTACTACTATCACACCAGGCAGCACGCAGACCCACAGCATTTGCCCCGTTGGAGATGAGGATTGGATGAAATTTATCCTTACAAGTGACTCAGGGTTGGTGATCGAGACTTCTGGCTCCAGTGGTGATACTGGGATGTGGCTCTATGATAGTAGCTTGACCGAGATCGAGTTCAACGACAATTGTGGAACAAACCTTTTCTCCCGTATTGATCGTGTTTGTGGTACCGATGCGCTGCCAGCAGGAACATACTATGTCAAGATTGATGAATTTGGTAGTGATAATCAAATTGTAAGCTACGATATTTCACTTACTGCTGGGCAATGTGGCTCAGCTACTTATGATGCTACAGGTACGTGGAGCTATTCAACTACAAATAACTATGCTAGTGGTGTTTGCCCCCCAGAGAAGAACGAGACAAGTACTGCCATAATAACCCAGGCCGGAGATAGTATTACAATGGTTATCGATGGGAGACCCTTTACCGGTACTGTTAGCGGTGTGGATTATACCGTCACTACATCACCACCATATCCTTATATGGGGGGAACAGTTACAGCGACTGTCAGTTTTACCCTTACATCGAGTACAACAGGTTATGGTA
>JAJCYU010000325.1 GCA_029262755.1 Anaerolineae bacterium | reverse complement strand
CGTGCGTGGCGACACTGCCGGTGGTCGCTGCAATACGGTCGACGCTCGTTGCGACACTGCCGGCGGTCGCGGCGAAACGGTCGACGCTCGCGGCGACATCGCCGGCCGTCGCAACAAGGGCGAGCGCGATGGCGGCGACGGTCACGCTGGTCGCGATCGACACGAATCGAGCGCGGAAGTACTTCGTGGGCGTGTTTCGGCCCCAGGCGGAAACTCCGGGCAGCGCATCAATCACTCGACGCCGACGGGAACGGAGCGGGTGGCGAGGGAGCATCGAAGCCTCCTGGAGGCACGAGGTGGGAGAGATCCTCTACGGGCAGACCCCGAGGTCGACACATAGCCGGTCGGGGCGCAACGTCAGGCCATGTTGAAGGCCGCGCGATCGAGGAATCGCCGAGCCGGCCTAGATAGCCGAGAGTTCGTTCTAGCTAGTGGTCAGCCGGGCGCCTGCCCAGAATGTGGACGGGTCGGCCGTTCATCCGATGCTAGGTCCGCACCCAGGGGTGGTCAATTGCCGAACCCATCGCCCCGGGAGCCGAAAAGGCGGGGGATGAAGCGACCCGTCCGCGCTTGATATCGCCGGTAGTCGTCGCCGAAGAGCGCGACGAGGTTCGCTTCCTCGCGCGGCGTGCGCCACAAGAGCGCGGCCCACAGAGCAACGAGCCACGGTAGCAGCCACCACAGAGCGCTCGTGAAGGAGACACCAACATAGAACAAGGTGGCGAAGGTATAGAGCGGATGGCGGATCCAGCGGTACGGACCGTCCGTGACCAGCTGGTGGCCTTCACGCGTGCCTTGCGTCGGCGAGATGTTGGTGCCGAGGCTGCGCAGCATCCAGATGAGCAGCGCCGCCATCACGGCTTGAAGGCCGACACCTGCCCAACGTGCGGCATCCGGCGCCGCCCACTGGGCCCACCGCACGGTGTCGGGCGCCACGATCCATGCGAGCAGCGGGGCCATCATCACTAGGCCTCCCAGCCGCAGGAACACCAGCAGTCGCGTGCCCTGCGCATCACGCATCGCACCGCCTTCCCGGTCGGCCTTGCGACGGACGGAGCCGCTCACGACGGCGAGCAGGACGAGGAACAGCCCGGTGACGATGCGGAGGGTGAGTTCGGAGGTCATGGGTTTGCTCGATTGGGTAGATGGGCGCAGGTCGGCGCCGGATTGAATTTTTAGGGTTGCCTAAGTTTAGGATAAGGATATGCGACAGGCTGTCAAGGGCCTTCGCGCGCTAGGCTTCTTCGCCGAGCACTGCGTCGGCTGACCGATTCTCCGATTCCTCGCCGGCTTCGGGCAGAGCGTCAACGTGTCATCACAGTGGCGCGAACGTGACGCGGGCCCCATTGACATGGGGCATGCCAACCCGTATGGTTTTCCATATGAAGACTACTCTGATGATTGACGACGGAGTCATGCGCCGTCTCAAGGAGCTAGCGGCGCGTCGCTCAACGACGATTTCATCGTTGGTCGAGGCGGCTCTCCGCGCGTTCCTCGATCCAGCCGAGACCGATGCAGTGGAGCTCTCTCCGCTGCCTACCTGGGACTTCGGCGGCACATTGGTGAACATCGATGATCGCGAAGCACTGTATGACGTCCTCGATGAGGAGCGCAATGCAGCGTTGCGCGATTCCGGCGCGGAGTCGGCAGGCTGATGTTCGTCGTGGATACCAACGTGCTCGTCTACGCCGTCGACTCGAGTCATCCACGTCATTCGGACTATCGGCTACTTCTGGCGGAGTGGCGTGGCCAACGCATCCCATGGTTCGTTACATGGTCGATCATCTACGAATTTCTTCGCGTTACGACGCATGCGAAAGTGATGCGCCGTCCATGGTCGACCGATCAGGCAATGGGCTTCATCAACGCCCTTCTTGAATCGCCGTCATTGCGCGTGCTCGTCGAGATGGACGGGCATGCTGCGGTCGCTTCACAGACGATCGAAGAGATGCCTGCGCTGCGCGGAAGCCGCATGCACGACGCCCATATCGCGGCCCTCATGCGTGAACATGGGATCCGGACGATCTACACCCGGGATCGCGGGTTCCAGGACTTCGGATTTCTTGAGGCGGTTGATCCGATCGTTCGAGGTTGATGGAAGCCCGTCCTGAGGATCGCCCCTCGCCGTAGCCGCTTGCTAGCGTCGCACGGTGAGCGGTAGCCACACGACGAAGCCAGGTGTTGGCGTCGCGGTCTGGTCGATCGGCGGCGTGGCCGAGAACGGGTGCCGGTGAGGTCCGGTCGCGCCGTGCCTGGCGGCGGCGTCATCGGGCCCGGCGTTGCAGACCCGGGTTCGCCCGTCGCTGTGACCATCGGCGTAGGCGCGGAGGCCGTCGCGGTATTGCGCGTTGCAGAGGCGGTCGGCGAGTCAGGGGGATTCGGCGTTGGGGGCGGCGACGGGGACGGCGTTGGCGAGGGGCCGAAAGCTGGGTTCACTGCCGCCATCTCACGACCATATCTTCGAACGACCTAAAAAAGACATCTTCGTAAACTGCCAACCTTCGATCGATCACCGCCGCCGCGTAGGGTACCGTTACGCTACTTCCAGTCGAGAGAGGGATACGAAACGTCCCGGAGTACAGGACTCCCAGGTCCGTCGGATCCCCAAGTTGGACTCCAGCAACGCTCAGCCCCACCGTCAGCGCGTTGGAACTACTCACTTCGATCATGTTGACCGTTGTGATCGGAGTCGCCGACATCAACCGAAACTCGAGACGGATCCTCTCCGCGATCTGCGAATCGGTCAACCCCACAAACTCGCCCACGTTTGCACTCGATAGTGAAGGCGATTGGCTACCGAAGGTTGGAATGGGATCCGCTGGCCACGCCGGAGTTTCGGTCGCCATGGTGCCAAAATCAGCCGTGATTGTCGCGTCTGGATAATCTGACCCACCAGTAGCCGGTACCATCACCCGATCGCTCGCCTGCCCCTCATTCTCACCGTTCGGGAGCGTCGGCGAATCCATACCACACGCCGCAACTACAACCGCGAGAGCAAGCCATTTTCCATGCGCGGTACGTGGCCATCTCGGCATCGTCAGCTCCTTACTCGGCGGGTAGCTTCATCGGAACAAAGTGCCATTCGTTCCCACCCAAGAGAACTGCCAGTCATGCAAAGCGTATATCCCTAAAATGCGTGCCAGCATTGCTCTTGTGCGGCGCCGCAGCCACTCACCGTGGTGCCGTGTTTCTGAGCTAGCGGTGACGTCTGCGATCTGTGCGCGATTACTCGTCGCGAAGCAGCCGCGCGATCCGCAACACCGTCATTCCCACGACGGCGAGTAAAACCAGGCTCATCGCCAGGCGGAGCGGCACCGGCCGTGCAAGGTCGAGGATGCCGGCCTCCCATCCGAACCAAGCCAGCGCGACGGC
>JAJCYU010000324.1 GCA_029262755.1 Anaerolineae bacterium | reverse complement strand
TGACGCTTCACGTGGAAGCGCGCTGCGACACCCTCGATCTTCCCGTCCACGCCGTGTTGGCGGTGGACAATTCACTCTCGATGGGTGGCCCACGCATGGGCAACCTACGCGAGGCGGTCAATACGTTCGTCGACGTGCTCGATCTGTCGACGTCGCGACTCGGCGTGCTGTCCTTCTACGGATTCGTGGAGCTCTTGTCCGAACTTAGCCAGGACGAAGTCGTGCTCAAGGCAACCGGCAATTCGTTCTTCCCAAGAAGGGGCAGCAACCACGAACTGGCCTTGCGCGGCGCCGCCGACATGATCCGGAGGGGACGCGCTTTGCCCGGCGCCGGCGAGGTCACCGAAGTGATCATCTTGATGTCTGGTAGTGACCCAGACGACGAAGAGGACACGGGTGACGCCGCATTGCGCGCCACGGCGCAGCGGATCAAGGACGAGGGAATCTTGTTGGTGACGGTCGCCATGACGGGCGACGCGGACTTCCAATTGCTCGAGGAGCTAGCGACCTCCCCCGAGCAGTTCTATATCGAGTCGGAGGGCATCCTCTACTCCGAGATGCTCGAGCGGATTGCGGCCGATACATCCGCAGTACGTCTCGAAGGCGCTCAATTCACGGAGCGTCTACCCTCCAACATGGAGCTGGTCTGGGGCTCCGACAACCCTCCTGGAAGGCCGAGCGGGGATGAACTGCTGTGGGCATGGGCGATCTGGCCGACGGAGGGCATCACGATCACCTACGAGCTCGAGCCCAAAGAGCTCGGCACGCATCCGGTCAGCCTCGGTGCGGATGTGGAGCTGCGCTTCGATCGCGGTGCACCGCAAACGCTGCCGTTCCCCATCCCCCAGGTCGAGGTCGTCTTGCCACCGACCCACACCCCGACGCCTTCCGCCACACCGACGTCCACGCCGACTTCCACGCGCACGCCGCAGCTCAAGCCGGCGTTTCTACCGCTCGCGGTCAACGGCTATTGCAAACCAGACCCTCGTGGCGGCGATTTCATTCTCGTCCTTGACGTGTCGTCCAGCATGCTGGAGCGAGCGGCAGAGGGTGTACCGAAGCTGACCCTGGCCACGCTAGCGGCGAGCACCTTTGTCGATGCGTTGGCACTACCTGCCGATCGTGCGGCCGTCGTGGCCTTCCACGGCATACCCCGCACAATCCTCGACTTGACGGGATCACGCAGCGCCCTGCACGTAGCCTTGGCGAGGCTCTTCGCCGAGGTCGGGACGGGCAGTCGCATCGACCTCGGCATCGCGTCTGCGGAGCGCTTGTTGCGCCTTGGCGGAAGCGAAGCGTATCCGGGGCCCATGCCGCCGCGCTGGACCGCGACGGATCGCCGCAAGATCATGGTCTTGCTGACGGACGGCTTGGCCGATCCGGTCGGTGCGCGGATTGCCGCGGAAGGAGCACGCGAACGCGGTGTCGCAATCTACGCGATCGGCCTCGGCAACGCGGTCGACGAGGATTTACTGATCGATTTGGCCGGCAACCGTCTTCGCTACCGGCAGAGCCCGGACGGTGCGGACTTGGCTCGGATTTACAGTGAGATCGCGAGCGACCCTGGATGCCCGTAGAGCGCTTCCGACTCTGTCCTCGTGTGGTGTCACATTCTAGGCCGCGAACGCGTTAACCTATGTACGCCGTAGTGGAGGTAGGCCGATTGCCCCTGTTTGGTGGCTGACCTATCATGCGACGTCGTATGCTGAAGAAGAAGTCCGCCACGCCCCGCGGCCGTACCGTCCAGGGCGTGGTTTGATGCGCCGGTTCCACGGATGACTGATAAGGGAGTGCCCACCATGGCCCATTGGATGCGCCGCTTACGCCCGGCTTGGCTGCCATTACTCGCAGCCGTCGTGCTGTTCGGCATGGCGGTGAGCGTGCCAGGCGCCTCCGCAGCGCCGGCTCGTTTGCCGGTCATGCAGGAGGAGCCGACGCCGACGCCGCAGATCTTGCAAGACAGCTCGCTCGTGCCCTGCAATCTGCGCGGAAAGCACGACGTAGAACCGCGGATCGTGGAAGAGGGCAGCGAGGTCACGGTCTCTGCTAACTACAGTTACAACTGCATCACCGAGGGGACGCGCCAGATTGACATGGTCCTGGTGCTTGAGGACACGGGCATCCTGCGCATCGAGCGCGACCAGGCGGGCGAGCAGCCGCTCACCAACCTGAAGGACGCCATCCAGCGTCTCGTATTGGCCGTTGACCCAACCAATGGTTCACGCATCGGCATGGTGAAGTACGGTCCGAACTGGACTGGTGCACCTCCCATCGGTCGGGGTGAGGATCACTTCCAAGCCTTCCTGAACGCGATCAACCTCGTTCGTGGCGCGCTGGGCGGCTGCGCAAATCCCGGCTCTGCGCTCCGCGCCGCGAGCGGTATGGTCAACTCGCTCGGTAAGCCGGATCCGACGGATCCGCCTTCGGTCATGGTCATTATCGATGCCGGTGCCCCGCCGTGTTCCGGCGTGCCGCCTTCGCAGCAGGCTGGCTTGCAGAACGCGTGTGACGCCGCCAAGGCCGAGCAGGTTACGGTGGTGCTCGTGGCGCTGCGTGCGTCGGACGGTCGCTTGCGCGGCTGCAACACGCCTGGCTGGTACTATCGATCCAGCTCCGACACCGGCTCCGACCTGCCCGGAATCTTCGAAGACATTCGCGATCGGACCTTGAGAGATCAGAAGCCGCGGGAGACGCTCTACTCCGACTTCTTTGACACGCTGTATTGGGACTACGTGTTCGGCAGCGGTGCCCCGCGCGACCCCGACACGTTCTTCGGCGATCTGGTCTGGAGTGAGCAGGTACCGCAAGTGCCGAAGGGAAACTTCCGGTATAGCTATCGGATGAAGGCGCTCAACGGTCCGACCGTAGGCAACATCACGCTCAGTCCAGGCCCGGCGCTGCAATTGATCTTCTCGCAGGTAACGGAGCAGTGGTACCTGCCGCAGAAGGAAGTGTGCGTACATCGCGCCGGACGCAAGGAACAGGATTGCGGCAACTTTGCCCTGCGCCTAACGCAGGAAGCGTTTACGCCGACGCCATTCCCGACCGATACCCCGGATGGTCCCACGCCGACGGACGTGCCGGCCGACACACCGACGCCGGAACCCGCGACACCCGAGCCGAACACGCCGACGGCCGTGACGCCGCCGACGGATGAGCCCGAAACGGGTCCGTTTATCTACCTTCCGATGGCCAAGAACGAGTAGCTAAAGGATTCGGCGCAGCAACCCAATCGATGCAATCCGCGAGCGCAAGGCAACGCCTTGCGCTCGCGGTCGTTAGGGCGCGTCCTCAACGAGGGGCCGTTTGGCCGGCGCGAGTTTCCGGCTCGGCCGTCCGCGTGCCCAGCCTGACGTGTTATGCTCACAGAAGCGTCCAGGACGACGAGACTCGTCCTTCAAGGGGAGGGTGCATGAACGCACATGGTGGTTGCCCGCGATACGTCGGGATGCGTACAAAGAACCAAGTCGTGCGGTTGTGTTCGGCCGCACGCGGCCGGCAAGCCCTCGCGCTTGGTATCAGTGCGTTTGCAGCACTGCTGCTCATCGGTAGCGTCCAGGGCCAAGAGACGGGAGCAGCGGGGCCGCCATGCGACGCCTCGGCCACACGAAGTGTCGGACCATCGACCGTATATGCCGGTGATACGGTCACCATGACGACTGCCATTCAAGCGTATTGCGGCGACGCGAAGCCCCGTGGCATCGATGTGATGTTCGTGGTGGATCGATCGATCACCGTGCACGAAGATGGTCTGCTGGATTCGATCCAGACCGGCTTGACCAACTTTGTCCTTGCCATGGACTTCGAGTCGTCGACAGCCGGTCTGATCACGTATGCAAGACAGGATCAAATCGCGACCAACCTCACCCACGATCAGTCCCGTGTCCTCAACGCCATTCGCTCGATCCGGCTGTCGGAAGAGAATGACGTTCGGGGCGTTGACGGCGCGTTCCGCAAGGCTGTGGGCAAATTGGACAATGACGGCGATCCGGCCAACCAAAAGGTCGTCTTCATTACGGTCGCCGGCGTCGATCAGTCGCAGGCCTTGGTCAACATGCCTACGGTCACAAACTCCGCACGTAACGCGGGCGTTAAGGTGATCTTTCTGCTCTTCCCGCAAGCACGGTATCGGCATCTCGTCGAGGCGGCCAGCGACTGTACGTCGAATTGCCCAACCTATCAGTTGGGCAGCAAAGTCGCGACGAAGTGGGCATGGCCCGTCGATGAAAGGAACTACGCGGAAACCACGAGCATGCTCGCCACCCGCCTGCTGCGCGCACGCGCGATCGACCGCATCGTCCATGAAGAGTACCTGCATTCCGGCGCTGTGCTGGTCCCCGGTTCCGTGTCGCCCCCTGCAACTCAGGTTGGCCAGCGCTTGCTCTGGGATTTGGCCGGCGTGCCCGCACGCGGGCTCACCCTGACCTATCGCGCCCGGATGATCTATCCGAATGAGACCTACCCCGTGGCCGATAGCGCCGTGCTTGAAGTCGTAGACGATCTCGGCGAGAACCACCCGATCGCCGTCGACAACCCCGATATCGAGGTGCTTGATCCAGCGCTGCGGCCCACACCGGTGCCAAGCGCAACCGCAACGCCCGAGGCGACTCCGACTGCAGCTGCAACCGATACGCCAACTGCAACGCCGACGGAGACGTCTACCACGGTGGTGGTTCACCTACCGATCGCCTACCGCTAGGGAAGCGGCACTACGCTGGCCGCAAGGCGGAAATGTGGTCGGTTCTGGGCCCCTAGATTGCTGCCTCGATAGATGTCGAACACAAACAAACCGGGCGGTCCGCAAGGACCGCCCGGTTTGAATTCCTACGCGATGGCGGAGGGGGTGGGATTCGAACCCACGAGGGGCTTGCACCCCTACGCGTTTTCGAGACGCGCGCACTAGGCCAGACTATGCGACCCCTCCACAAGGCGGACGATTCTAACAGCCGGCGGGTGCTCCGGCAAGTCGTTGCAGCCGGATTGCTGCCCCTCCGAGGACGGCCGGACGATGCGCTACTCGCCGTTGCCGCTCAGCAGATACGGCAAGGATAGCAAGACGACGTCCGGAGTCGCGGTCGGCGGTGCGACGGTGGGCCGCGGCGTCGGGGTCGGAATGCTGGGGTCTGGGCCGCGTGCGAGGACGAGGCCGGAGTGCACGGTGATCTGATCACCGCCGCCCCGTGGGCCCGCGTCGGTCCCTGCGGGCCGGTTCATGGCCACGGCGCCCATGACCCCGCGGCCCAAGGCTCCACGAACGATGGCGCTGCCCCGGAAACCATCCGGGTACCCGTCGCCTAGGGAACGAGCGAATGCGGCAAAGTCCAAGTACCCGGCCGGACCAGTCCCGATTTGCACGCGCCGCGGCTGGCCCATCAGCCGCCCGCGTTGGTCGTAGAGTTCAACGAGCGCCTGTCGCTCCTGCGCTAGATTGGTGGAGACGTTCATGACGGCGAGGAAGGTAGAGATGCGCTCGGGTCCGTACACGATCCGGACGTCCGGCACGATGGTGACCGCACGAACGCCCTCGCGTTCGGCCGCTCTGTCATTTGTGGACAAGGCTGCCAACAGGGGGAGGCTCAGCCCGCCGTAGGCTCCGACTCCCTGGTCGGAGGAGACTTCCATGGCGGCTGAAATCGGCACGTACTCTGTTCCGTCGGCGCTGACGCCTTCCACGCGCACGGAAAGCATTGGAGGCAGCGGTGCGCCGGGCGTATCGCCGCCGCGCCGAGGGTTGGTCGGCGGGATCTCACCGGCAATGGCTCGAATGTCGTATGCGCGCATCGTGCCGGGACATAGGCCGATTTCGTCGGTATAGGGAACGCGCTGTGCGCCGTTTCCGTCGAAGCTGAGCAGGGT
>JAJCYU010000323.1 GCA_029262755.1 Anaerolineae bacterium | reverse complement strand
GCGAGCGCCCCGCGGCGTTGCGCGTGTCGCGCATGCTTGTGGAGGCGTCCACGACGAGCACGACATCGACTAGGCGGCGCATCGTCGTGCAGCTTTCATGCACGATCACTGGTAGATAGATCCGGTTCGCAACAAGATCGGGCGTCGCGCTTGCGCCTGGGCCGGGCGGCGTGGCCGAGCCTCCGCCGACGAGCGGGGTCGCGGAGGGCGTGGGCGTACCCGAGGGCGTCGGCGCGCGCGTGGGGGCCGTGGTAGCCGCCGTCGTGGCCGCCGGTGTACGCGTCGCCGTGGCCGTCGCGGGGATCGACGTTGCTCCAACCGGCGGCGTGAGCGTGGGCGTTGGCGAGGGGCCGTCGGTCGGTGTTGGTTGCGGAGTCCACGGCGTCCCCGTCGGATCGCCAGGACGCAGGACGCGTACGATCGGCACGGGCATCTCGACGCGGCCTGCGTGTCCGAAACCGTCGATGAATTCGACATCGGCGCGCACGTTGGTCGGGTGGGTGCCTTCCTCCAGCGGACGTAGCGAGTAGCGCACCCGGAATCCGGGTTCGGGGAGGTCGGCGAAGGTCCAGGTAAGGGTGCTGTCGACGGAGTCCCAGGCAGGCTCAACTGGGCTCCCCGAGCCGACAACGTATTCCATGTTCGCGGGGACTACATCCACGAGTTCCGCACTGCGGAAGAGTGTGTCGGCCTCGACGCGCAGGGCGATCTCGCGGTAGATGTTGAGCAGGTCGAAGGGGGAAGGCGAGAAGTAGTAGCGATCGTCGTCGCCCGCGACGGCCTTCAGCTCCGACTCGTAGGCGTCACCGCCGAGGGCGATCGTATAGATCAGATGGCCCGACTGTCGTGCTCCCGCTGCGACGGCTCTCAGGTCGCCCGCACCATTGTGCCGACCGTCGGAAAGCAGCACGATGACCCGTTTCGCATTGGGTCGACGCGCCTGGCTAAGCTCTGCGATGGCCGCTTCCAACGCGCCGCTGATGTCGGTGCCGCCGCCCGCGCTCAGCGCGCCGAGCACCCCGGCCATCGCCCTGCGGTCGGGATCGCGAATGGGGTGGTCCACGTTCGACGTGTTGTTGAAGGGAACGATGCCGATTTTGACCAGCGCGGGATCGGTGCGCGCGGCGAAGGTAAAAGCGGCGTCTCGCGCGGCGATGATCTTTTCGCCCTGCATGGAGCCCGAGCGGTCGATCACGAGCGCCACGTTGGCCTCGTCACGTTCGGCCGGGCAGCGCCCGTCGACCACGAGGGAGACCTCGATCGTCTCGCCGAGCAGGATCTCATCGGGTGCCGCGGCCTTGTCGCCCTGGAGCACGCAGGGACTCGCGCCCGTGATGCGTGCGCCCGGGGGCGGTGCGCTCGGGTCGCGGGCGTAGACGCGCAGGTCCCGGATGTAGTCCGTGACGTAGACACGGCCGTCGGCTCCGTGCGCGATGTCGGCTGGCGACTCGGCGGGCGTTCCGGCGGGCCAGCTACCGAGCAGCGATCCGTCCGCGGATAGGTGGGTGGCCCAGCCGCTGTCCGAGAGCGCGAAGACGTCTCCGACCGGTCCGGCGGTGATCGCGTCCACACCGCCCACGATTTCCGTGGTCCACAGGTGCACCCCGGTGTCGGACCAAGCCTCGACGGCGGAGCGCTCCTGATCGGCGAGAAAGAGCCTTTCTTGGCCGAAGGCCAGATCGAGGATGCCGCGGAAATTTGCCGTGCGCAGGTCGACCGCGCGCTCGCTGCCCGCCACGAAGTCCAAGACGAGGGCCTCCTGGTTCAACGCGTCGAGCAGGGCGAGATGACCTCGCTCGTCGGCGTCGATTGCGGTGATGATCCGGGGCGATTCGGCGATCCAGTTGCGGTTGCCGCCGACCACCCCGCGTCCGCCGGGATCCTCGAGAATGTGGGTGACCGCTCCGCCGAAGGTTCCGGTGAGCAAGAATCCGTCTCCGCCCGAGGTTGCGACGTCCCGAACGGGCAGGGCGGGATTGGGGGCGCGGGAGAGCTGAATCCGCGCGATGACCTCGCGCGTGCGGCGCAGCACCTGCGCGCGCGGACTGTCCTCGCTCAGGAGCACCAGGTCATCCACCGCGATCCGGCGCGGCCTGGTGAAGGTCTGTAGCGAGGTCGCCGTGTAGCGCAGCACATCGTCGAGGGTCCCGAGGCTCACCAGCCCCTGCGGTTCGACGGTGGCGAAAACGAGGCTCGTTCCTTCCGCGAAGTAGAGCTCCACGTCGTGGGTGCGGACAAAGGAGATCACGGCTCCCGGCCGCGCGTCGTCGTCGATTTGGACGACCCCGTCCGGACCGGCGGCCAGGACGTACTGGCGAAGAACGCCGCGCGGGTCCCGCGCCGGCACGGCGGTCAGACCACGCAAGCCCGGATCGACGTCGCCGCGGCCGAAGCGCCAGGGCTCGACACCCCGATCGCGTACGGCCAGCGGCGAACGCAAGCCAGGGTCGGCGACGAGCAACTGAACGTCGTCGTCGACGCGCCAGTCGATCGCCACGCGCTCCGGCGCGACCGCGCCCACGAGGTCGATCCGGTCACGGACCGGGCCGCCGATCGTGGTGAAGCGGTGGAGGATTCGATCCGCCCGACTCACGACCCAACGCGAGCCGTCGCGGACCATCACTCCGACCGGGTCGGCGATGTCCAGCGACTCCACCACGGCACCCGTGGCGTCGATAGTCAAGACCCGGTCGGCGCCGCCCTCGCTAACCATCACGAGCAACGATGCCGGGTCCGCGGGATCCGCGCGGAAGGGGACGACGTCGCGCGGCTCGTCAAAGACGTAGGGGCTGCCGGTCTCGTCGTTCAAGAGCCCGACAAAGCTGCCGTTCACGTCATAGATGCGCACGTGCCCCGCCGTGTGGTCGCACACGTACACCGTGCCACCGGCCCAATCGGACCCCAGCCCGCCCGGGATGTTGCCCGTGGGCCACTCCAAGGCCGTGACGGCGGTCACCGGTGGTTCGTCGCCCCACGTTTCAAGCAGCCGCCAGCGCTCACCCTGCGCCGCGACGCCCGTGGCGCTCGCTGCAAGCACACACAGCGCGAAGAGCGCGGCGAGGAGCGGGCGCGGAGAACGACGTGCCCATGCCGTGGCGCTCGAGTCGCGCAGGCGGTGCTCTACGGCGCTTGGAAGCGATAGGTCGAACGACCACGTCGCCCACCGGCCGAAGAGGCGAGGTCGATGTAGGGTGGCGGTCCGGTTCGGTCGGGGCGAGACGTCCATGGTTGGGGCTCCGAAGTCATCGTCGATGCGAATGACCTCTAGATGCCGCCAGGGACGCGTAGGGGACGGGCCCATCGCAATCCGGTGTGAGCAGGGCCGCCCCGATCGGAACACTCGAGCCACCATCTAGGGCAGATTCCTGCGGCGATCGCGGGTCGAGCGCGACGTGCTGGAAGCGGGTGCCTTGAGGGCGGTGACCCTGCTATTAGTTCGCGTGATACGGGGGCTCCGGAGATGCGCAACCCCGCCAATGGACGGTGACGCGAGACAATCTCCGGCGAAACGATGCGCCGCTCTCCCCCCTACACCGGCTGCCGTTGCAGCGCCGTCAGCAGCGCGCTGAGCGCGTCGTCGTCGGAGGCGGCGCTGAGCTTGCGGCGCAGGCCGCGTACGTGCTCGAGGGTCTGCTTGTCGAGCAGGAGTTCCTCGCGACGGGTGCCGGAGCGGCGGATGTTCACCGCGGGGAAGAGGCGCATCTGGGCGAGCTTGCGGTCCAGGTGGACCTCCATGTTGCCCGTGCCCTTGAACTCCTCGTAGACCACATCGTCCAGCCGGCTGCCTGTGTCGACCAGGCAGGTGGCCAGGATGGTCAGGCTGCCGCCCTCCTCCGTGGCGCGCGCCGCGCCGAAGAACTTGCGGACCGGCTGCAGCGCGCTGGCCTCCATGCCGCCGGAGAGGGTGCGCCCACCGCCGCGCGTGTTGAGGTTGACCGCGCGTGCCATGCGGGTGAGGCTGTCCATGAGCACGGCGACGTGGCGGCCCTCTTCGACGAGGCGCTTCGCGTGTGCGATGCCGAGCGTCGCGACGCGGATATGGTCGGTGGTCGGCATGTCCAGGTCGGAGGCCAGGATCGTCCCGCCGACGGTGCGACGCATATCGGTCACCTCTTCGGGGCGCTCGCCGACGAGGATGGTGATCAGCTCGATGTTGGGATCCTGTTCGAGACCCTGGGCGATGTCCTTGAGCAGCGTCGTCTTGCCCGCCTTCGGCGGCGCAACAATGAGGCCGCGTTGGCCGCGTCCGACCGGTGCGATGAGGTCGAGCAGGCGCCCCGTGATGGCGTCGTCCGTGGGACCGAGCAAGAAGGCGTGTTCCGGATGGATGGCCGTCAACGTGTCGAAATCGATCCGCTCGTTGAGGTTGATGCCCTCGATCTCGCGGCCGTTGACCTTCACGACCGTCTTGACCGTGTTGCCGCGCGCCGTGCCTTCGACGAGATCGCCTTCGCGCAGGCCGATCGAGCGCACGAGGTGCACGGGCAGGTGGGGGTCCTGCGAGCCGGCTAGCCCACCCGAGCGGAGCACGCCGGCATTGTTGCGGGTGAGCTCAAGGTACCCGTCTACCTCACGCTCCGGACCGCCGCCACCTCCACCACCACTGTTGCCACCCTGATTGCCGCCGCCTTGGTTGCCGCCGCCCTGATTGCTGCGCTGATTCCGACGGTTCCCGCCTCGTCCACCCTGCCCGCCGCGATTGCTGCTGTTGTTGGTATTCCCGCCGCCGCCACCGCCGCCACCCCCGCTGCGTCGTCGCCGACGTCTGCGGCGCGGCTTGCTTCCGCCTTGGTTGCCCTGCGAACCATCGTCGCTCTGGTTGCTCTGGCCGCCCTGGCCGCCTTGGCCGCCCTGACCGCCTTGGCTGTCCGGGTTGGTGGGTCGTCGGCGTCGGCGACGTCGGCCGCCGCTGCTGTTGCCCGAATCGCCGCCGCTTTCGCTGCCTCCCGATCCGCCGCTGGAACCGCCGCCGCCGCTATCGCCGCCGCCGGGGGTTGATTGCTCTTCATAGATGTCAGACATGGATTTCCTTCTTGGGGTTGCGCACCCGCGCCAGGCCCGCCATTCGGGCGCTGGAAGGGTGCCGTCGCCGAGCCACGGGGCGCGGTCGTAAATTTCCAACGTGCTCGAAGCCCGGAAGGGCGGCGCTTGATCGGGACCGGGCGCGCGGATAACCGAGGTCATCCGCGGCGGTCGCGGCTGCGCGATGCGGAGGCAATGCTCCGGGCCTGGGAACTTCGGGTGATAGCGCCGTCCGGACCTTGTTTTCGCGGCGGCGCGGTGAGCGCGACGGTTGCGTCGCGACGTCTGCCCACGCTCGGCCTCGCCCCGTAGGGCGGGCGGTTCTTGATCGATCCATGCCAAATCGCTGCCCCGAAGGGCGCAGGCGAGGGATCGCGTTGAGGTGGGGTGCCGTGCTCAGGCTCGATGGGAGCCCGCGGCGGCGTCATGGTACAACATGCCGACGCTGGTGACAATGGCCAACTTGCGGACTTCCGCGGCGAAGCTCAGTCTCTGGGGCTCAAGCTGTTCGCGTGGCGCCACACGTCGTCGAGCATCGCCTCCGTCAGGCGTCCCGTGAACGTATTCTGCTGGCTGGGATGGTAGCAACCAATCACGGTGCGCGCGCCTACCGTAACCTCGACGCCATGCCCGAATTTGGGCTTGGGTTTCGGGACGGCCTCACCGCGATCGCGCAGGCTGCGAAGCACGCGATCGTAGGCGTAGCCGCCGAGCGCGACGACTACGCGCGTGCGGGGCAGGAGTATGTCGAACTCGCTCTCGAGCCATGGTCGGCATGCCTGCCATTCCGCGCCGGTCGGGCGGTTGGCCGGCGGCGCGCAGCGTACGGCCGCCGTGATCCACGTGCCGTTGAGCTCCAGCCCGTCGTCGCGGTCTACGGCCGTGGGGCGATCGGCAAGGCCGGCGCGGTGGAGCGATGCGAAGAGCCAATCACCGCTGCGGTCCCCGGTGAACATGCGCCCCGTACGGTTTGAGCCATGCGCGCCCGGAGCGAGGCCGACCAAGAGTAGCCAGGCCTCCGGATCGCCGAAGCCGGGCACGGGTCGCCCCCAATAGGTGTGGTCCGTGTACGCCGCGCGCTTCTCGCGCGCGACCTGCTCGCGCCAGGCAACCAGGCGCGGGCAGCGCCGGCACGTGATGAGCTCTGCCTCGAGCGCGGCGAGTTGGGCGCCGGGCGCCGTCGCGTCGCTCACGGTGTCGGGGCCGTGGTCTCGCTGGACGCCGACCCGCTCCCGCTCCCGCCGGCGCCGGTGCCGGGCCCTGTCCTCTTCGCTGTCGCGCCGGCCCCGCCTGTCGCGCCGGTCGCATCGATCTCCTCGAATCCGCTGGAATCGCCGGAATCGCCGGAAGCTCTGGTCGCGTCGGATTCGCCGGTCACGTCGGCCTCAAAGACGAGAGCGTCCAGGTCCAGATCCCAGGAGCGCACGCTTTCCAGCATGTCGCGTGCGGTCAGGTCCAGGCGCAGCGGCGTGATGGACACGATGCCCCGAGCTACCGCGCCGATGTCCGTGCCCGGATCCTCGACGCCGGCCGGAGCGTCGCCGCCGAACCAGTAATAGGGTCGGCCGCGTGGATCGTTACGCACCACGAGTTTGTCGCGGTAGACGCGCTGGCCTTGGCGGGTGATCTCGAGGCCGCGTAGGTCCGCCCGGTGACCCGGCGGCACGTTGACGTTGAGCAGCGTGCCGCTGGGAAGGCCGTGCGCGATGACCCGCTCGGCCACCTGCCGTGCGATGGCCGCGGCAGGCCCGTACTCGACCACTGCGTCATCGCCCGACCGTCCGCCGACCGACACCGCGATGCCGGGGATGCCCCACACCGCGGCTTCCATGGCGGCCGTCACGGTGCCGGAGTACGTGACGTCGTGGCCCAGATTGTTGACCGGGTTGATGCCCGACACAACGAGGTCGATCGGCCCGTCCACGGCACCGAGGATCGCGAGCGCCACGCCGTCGGACGGTGCACCGCTGCACGCCAGGGCATCCGAACCATCCGCGGCGAACGTGGCCATGAGCCGCAGCGGCTTGTGGAGCGTCTTCACGTGCCCCGACGCCGACCAATTGCGATCCGGCGCCAAGATCGTCACCCGGCCCAAGGGACGCAGCGCCGCGGCGAGCGCCGCCAGTCCGGGCGCGTCGACGCCGTCGTCGTTGGTGACGAGGATGTGCATGGCGGGCTCCGCTCTAGTTCGGTGGGATTGCCGCGATGGGATTGCTGCGATGGAATTGCCGCGATGGGGCAAGCGTAGGAGCAGGATAGCGGAGCCGTCGTACCACGGGGGCACCGCCAGGGGCGGTCGCACCAGGCGGGCCGCCAGGGATGCGCGAGTCCGCCTCGGTGGCCCCATCGACCCGGTAACGGCCACCCCCCACACGCTTGCCGCCCCCTACCCACCCGGCTACCCTGTCGCCCGCCGATCGCCGCGCGAAAACGTCGCCAGGGTCCTATGCCTGGATCGACGTGCAGTGCCATCGCGCGGCGCCCCCGACCGGCATCGCTGGTGCCACCGGCCCGGTAGGTGCGGACGCCTCTTCGTCCGACCACCGCGTCCGACCGTTGCGGCGCGTGACTGCCCTCCGCGCGCTGGGAGAGTGCACGCCGCCATGCCGTCCGCCGACACGCCGCCCACGCCCGCGACCGCGCCGCCGCCCGTAGCCCCGCCCGCGTCCGATGCGGGCGTCGCACGGCAGCGGCGGGGAGCGCCGATCGGCAGCGTTTGGGCGCTTGGCCTGGCCGGACTCGCGATGCCCGTCTTGCTGCTCGCGGGTCCGGACGGTCCCGCCGCCGGCCTCGCGTGGCCGTACGTGTTGGCTGCAGCCGCGGTACTGGCAGTCCTCGGCCCCGGCTGGCTGCTCATCGACGTCTTCCTGCCGCGACGTGCCGCGACCGACGTGCTGGAGCGCATCGCCCTCGTGCTCGGCGCCGGCTTCGCGCATGCGATCCTCGCGGGCTTGCTGCTGCACGACCTGCCCGGTCCGATCACCGTCAACCGCCTCGTCGCGCTGCACGGCTTCGCCCTGCTGCTCTACGCGGTAGCCGCGTGGCGACGGGGCGCAGCCGGACGGCCGCGGCCCGTGCCGGCGCGGACGTGGGCGCAGGTCGCGCTCGTCCTCGTGTTGGCCGCGGGTCTGCGCCTGCCGCACGTCGGCTGGTCCGAGTTCCAGGGCGATGAGGCGATCGTGCTGACCAAGGCTGCCGCCGCGGTCGAAGGACGTGACGACGCCCACTATATCCACAAGAAGGGACCCGCCGAGATCCTACTCACGGCCCAGGTTTACGCGCTCCAGGAGCGCGTCGACGAGACCCGCGCGCGCCTGCCCTTCACCTTCGCGACGCTCGCAGGGCTGCTCGCGCTCTTCGTCGTGGGTCGTGGGCTCTTCGGCGGGACCGCGGCGACGATCGCGGCCCTGGCTCTTGGCCTCAACGGCTTCTTCATCGCCTTCGCGCGCATCGTGCAGTACCAGGGCGTCGTGTTCTTGTTGTCCACACTCGCCCTGTGGTGCTTTCTGCGCCTGCGCGGCGCCGAACGCGACAAGGCGGAGCCCGACGAACGCGACGCGCCCGCTTGGATTCTCCTAGCCGCGCTCCTGCTGGCCGCAGGCCTGTTAGCGCACTATGACGCCGGCCTCGTCGCGCCCGCCCTGCTGTGGCTGCTCGTGCGTCGTTGGCGGACGCAAGCCGGCGCCTGGCGGCGCGACCTGCCGTGGGTCGGCGCGGCGACCGTGCTGGGCACGGTGTTGCTCGGCGCCTTCTACGCGCCGCTCGCGCGCCACCCTTACTTCCAGTCGACAACCCTGCCCTACCTGCTCGATGTCCGGCTGGGCGGCGGCGACGAGGAACGATCGTTCTTCCACAACACGCTGACGAACTCCGCGACCCTCGCTGCCTTCTACACGCCCGCGCTCGTCCTGCTCGTCTGGTGCTTCGGTCTGGGCGCCGAGTTCGTGCGCCGGCTGCGCGCCTGGCTCCCGGCTCCATCGAGCGCTGTCGCGTCGGTGCTGTTCGTGCTCGGCTCGGCGGCCATCCTCCTGCGCCCCACCTGGTTCCAGTGGGGCGCCTTCAACGGCACGATCCTCTTCGTCGGCGCCGTCGCGCTCGCGGGCCTCGCGGTTCGCGGTCCCGACGACGGCTGGAAGGCCGTGTGGCTGTGGCTCATGGTGCCCTTCGTGTTCTACGTGACGATGGTGGAGAGCCCGCGCACGCATGTGCACACAGCCTTCCCCGCGTGGAGCCTCCTGATGGCGCTGCCGTTGGCGGCGCTGTGGCGGGGTCGATGGCGGCCGTGGGATCGGACGCCGGACACGCTGGCTGCCCACGATCGATCGGGGACCGGCGCGCCTTCGCAGCCTCCCTCAACGCTGGGACAACCTACACCGGATCTCGCGACATCGCCCTCCTCGGCTGCGTTCTCATCGACATCGCCACTGCCACCGACCTCCCTGCCGTCCTCCACCACGTCGCGCGCAGTGCGCCTCGGCCTCGTGTTGGCCGGCGTCGCGCTGTACGCCTACGGTGCGCGCTACGCAGTCGGCGCCTTTCTCGATCGCGGTCTCGAGTACCGTCGCGGTTGGCCGGAGACGCGGATGGCCGGCTACTGGATGCCCTATCCCGATCTGCCCTCCAGTGGTTGGTTCGGCTTCCCGTATCGCGCAGGATGGAAGACGGTCGGTGTTCTGTTCTCGCCGGACGTGCCGCGCGGCTCGGACGAGACACCGATGATCGGCGACTACGACAGCAACGAAGAGCAGCCGGTCACCGCCTGGTACACGCGCGGGATGCCGCGCTGCGACGTGGCGCCTCGCTTCGTGTTCGTGGCAGAGGACGTGCAGGACGTGCGACCGATTCCCGAGGATCTTGGGGCGGCAGGCTACCGGCCGACCGGCTATGTGCAGACGATGGGACAGACCCGCATCGTGGTCTGGGAGCTCCTTGCCGCCAGCTCGGCCGAGGTTCAGGAAGGCTCTTCGCTCATCGAGTACTCCGACGATGTCCTGTCGCTGTCGCTTGCCATGGTGGATCCCGCGACGGCGCTCGGCGCCACCGCCCGTGCCGGCGGCTTGGCGCGACCCGCCGGCGCGCCACCGCCCTTCTCCACCTTGGAGGACGGCTTTTCGGCCGCGTTCGACCGCGATGCGAGCGGCCCCTCCTTCGAAACCATGCTGCCCTACGGCGATCCGCTGCGCTTCGCGCCCAACCCGGTCGACATCGACCTCGGCGGCCGCGCGCGCCTGCGCGGCTGGCGCGTGGAGCACGGCGAGGTCGTGGTTCCCGGCGGGCAGGTGGTGCTCAGCCTGTGGTGGGAAGCAACGGCGGAGCTCGACAAGGACTACTCGGTCTTCGCCCATGTTGAGCGCGAAGGCGAGCGCCTGGTCGGGCAGCACGACGGCACGCCGCACGACCGCGATGCCAAGGGCGTGTGCGGCCCGCCGCGACCGACGACCATGTGGCGGCCGGGCGATGTCATCGTGGATCGGCGCGTCATCGAGATCGATCCGGACGCGCCGCGGGGCGGCTATTCGCTGCTGGTCGGGCTCTACGACTACGAGACGTTGGAGCGGCTCGAGGTGCGGGACGTGGCCGGCAACCCGGCCGGCAACCGTGTGGATCTGGGCGTGATCGAGGTCGTCGTGCCGAAGGGCGCAGCGCTCCCTTGAACGCGCTACTACTGAACGCACTACTGCGCAGCAGGGTCGTATTCGCCGTCGGCATCGCGCTCGTCCTGGCCGCCGCGCTGGCCATGCGCCTGCCCGCGCTCGACCGCTTCCTGACGCCCGACGAGACGCGCTGGACCTGCCGCTCGGCCAACTTCTGGAACGCACTGTCCACCGGCGATCCGGCCGGGACCTACCAGAAGGAACACCCGGGCGTGATCACGATGTGGCTCGGCGGGCTCGGCCAAGAGGTCGACCCCGACGCGGACTGGGCCGTGGCCTGTCGCGAGCTCGAGATGAGCAAGCTCGTCGTCGATGCGCCGCGCCCCGCGCTGGACGGGATCCGCGATCGGCTCTTCGCCGGCCGTAAGCGCGTGGCGGTCTTCGTCGCGTTGTGCATCGCGCTGGCGGTGCTGCTGCTCGCGCGGCTCTTCGACCGGCGTACCGCGCTGCTGGCCGGCACGCTCCTTGCCCTAGATCCCTTCTTCATCCCGCTCGGCCGCGTGCTCCACGTCGACGCGCTCTCCACGTCGCTCATGCTCTTGTCCGCGCTCGCCACGCTCGTCGCGATCCACGGCGCGCGCGGCACGCCCCGCGACGGCGCGTCCGTGACGCGCGCCCCGTCGACCCTTTGGCTGCTCTTGGCCGGTGCATTTGGCGGCTGGGCGGCGCTGGCCAAGAGCCCCGCGATCTTCCTTGTGCCGTGGACGGGACTCGTCCTCGGCTTGGACGCGTGGGGGCGTAGGGTGGCGATGGCGCGGACGGAGAGCGGTAGCATGGTGCCCGCCGCAACGGTCCGCACGCTGATCGTCGCCGCCGTGCGCGCGCTGCCCGCCGCCGTCCTCGAGGCCGCGTTGCGCCTTCTGCCGTGGGCCATCGGCGCCGCGGCCGCGTACATGGCCACGTGGCCGTCGATGTGGGTCGCCCCGATCGAAACGCTCAGCCAGGTCTTCGGCGGCGCGGCGGACTACGCGGCGAACCCGCACGAAGGCCACAACTACTTCCGCGGACGCCCGATTGCCGATCCGGGCCGCTGGTTCTACCCGGTCGCCTGGTGGTGGCGCACGACGCCGTGGACCCTCGCCGGGCTAGCGCTGGCCGCGGGTGCGGCGTGGCGCGCGTTCGCGGGGGCGAGGAGCGGCGACCGCCTGAAGGCGAGCGACCGCACGCGCACCGCCCATGCAACAGGCGAGCGGGCGACCAAGGTCGCGGTGCCGGGCGATCGCGCGACCGGCAGGACATCGTCGCACCGCGCAACCGACGATCGCGCGACCGAGCGCAATGCCCGCGCCGACCTCGCCCCGTTGCTCGGCCTCGTGCTCTTCGCGGGTTTCTTTGCGCTGTTCATGAGCCTCGGCGCCAAGAAGTTCGACCGCTACCTGCTCCCCGCGATCCCGCCCCTGCTCATCGTCGCGGCCTGGGGCTGGCGGCGTGCGGCGGCCGGCGCGGCCGCATGGCTCCACGCGCGCTCGGCTCGACAGACGGTGATCGACGCGGCGAGCGCTGCGATCCGCGGCGGGTCGGGCGACGTGCCGGACGGTGCCGCGACCATCGCGGCAGACGTAGCGGACGATTCGGAGGCCGGCGTCTCGCGCGGTCGCACCCGCGATTCATCCGCCCATCGTGCCGGAACCCAGGCCTTCGCGACCACATGGCTCGTGCTGGCAGGCGCGCTGGCGTTCACCTCGGCGTCGCACCGCCCCTATTTCTTGACCTGGTTCAACCCGCTGGCCGGAGGGCAGGTCCAAGCACCGGCCACGCTACTCGTCGGCTGGGGCGAGGGGACGGGGGATCCGGCCTTCTGGCTCAACGAACGCCCGGACGCGGAATCACTCGAGGTCGCGACACGCTACCGGTCGGCCTTCGGGCCGCTCTTTCGCGGCAGCGCGCTCGAGATGAACAAGATCGATCCGGCGACGGTCGACTACTACTTCTTCTATCTCAACCAGCTGCAGCGCGACCTCGACCCGGAGCTGATCGAGCGCTTCGGGCTGGCCGTCGAGAATGTTGCCGCGGGCACGCCGGCCTGGTGGGACGTGGTCCAGGCGCGGATTGCGGATGGGGCGCAGGCGCCGGACCACGTGACCCGCATCGACGACCTTGTATACGGCTTGCTCTACGAGAACCGGAACGCGGACCCCGCGCTGGCCGCCATCGCGGAGCGGGCGAACCCCGCGACGGACGCGATCGTCACGCGCGCCGACAGCGGCTTTGCGGCGCGCTACGACGGGCCGTTGCCGCTGATCGGCATCGAGCCGGACGCGGACCGCGAGACGATCCTGACGACGCTCGAGGCGGCTTTCCGCGACCATGCGCGGGTGTGGTGGGTGCGCTACGACGACCTGATCCCACGGCCAGGCTTGGAGCAGGCCGATCATGCCCTGGCGGTGCGGACGTACCAGACGTGGACCGCCGCGTTCCCCGAGCTGCGCGTCGCCCGCTACGAGCGCCCACCCGGCGCGACCCAGGTCGACTTCAGCGCGCCCGTGACGGCCCCCGTGCGCGCGCTGGACGTGACCTTCGACGACCGGTTGGCCCTCTCCGGCATCCGCCTCTCCTCCGAGCCGATCCAGTGGGGGCGCGGTCTTGACGTGACGCTGTCCTGGCGGGCTCTGACCGATCTCGACGCCAACTACACGGCCTTCCTGCACCTGATCGGCCCGGACGGCAGACGGTGGGCGCAACAGGACCGCCGCATCGGCGACGAGCGGCTTGTACCCACGGAGCGTTGGGCCGCCGGCGACGGCGCGGACGACACCTACTTCCTCTCGATTCCGCCCGGCACGCCGCCCGGCCGATACACGCTGCTGATCGGCGTCTACGATCCGGCCGCGGATGTGCGGCTCGCGCCCCGGCTCGCGTCGACGGCGGAGTTCGCGCTGCCCACCACGACCGCCACCACGACCACCACGACCGCCGGTGGAGCCGGTGAGCCGGGGGAGGGCGGTGCCGATCGTGACGTGGCGACCGCCGAGGGAGGCGCAACGGACGTCATCTCGGACGTTGACGGGGACTCGGACGGCGACGAGAACCTGGACGTCGACGGGAACCCGGACGTTGATGGGGACCCGAACGTCGATGGGAACCCGGACGCCGATACGCGCGCTGCAACGACGCCGCGCACCATCGCCATCGCGCTTGACGGCGACGCATTGACCGTGCCGGTCATCGTCGGCCGCTCGCCCTTCGTCCCGGCCGACGACCTGCTGGAACTCGACGTGCGCAGCGGCGCGCTCTTCGACCGCCTGGAGCTGGTCGGCGGCACGCTCGGCGGCGAGGCGGTCGGTGGCCGGACGGTCTCGGTCGGGTTGGTGTGGCGACAGGTCGCGGGGGACACGCAGGCAGGACCCTCGGTGCGCACGTGTTCGCAGGAGGTCGATTCCGAAACACGGGCCAGCACCGGCCTAACGATCGACAACCCGCACGTCTGGCTGCGGTGGGTGGACGCGGACGGGCGTAGCATCGCTACGGCGCTGACACCGCTCGTTGCGGAGCCGGACGGTTTCACGTTCGTGGACGGCGAGCCGCACCGCATGTGGGTGGACGTTGAGGTGGACGGCCGTGCGATCACGGGGGATAGCCGGCTGTTCGTTCGGCTCGTCGACCCGATCGACGTGGATGCGGGGGGGGCGAATGCCGCCGGAGCAGAGGCGACCGACGACGGTGCGACCGACGACGGCGGCGCGACCGACGACGGTGCGACCGACGACAACGGTCGCTTCGCGTGCGTGCTCGGCCCGGTGGAGGGCGATGATCGGGCGGACCTCGTCGTGCCGATTACGGGACCGGGGCGGCACTTCGCGATTCCCGAAGACGGGCCACCCGGCACCGAGCCGCTACCCGCTCCGGCGCAGATCGGCGACGTTGCCGATCTCGTCGCCGCGGGGACGCATCCGGCGACGGCGTCGGCCGGGGACGTCGTGACGGCCACGTTGATCTGGCATGCACGCCGGGAGACGGCGGACAATCTCACGGCCTTCGTCCATCTCGTTGCGCAGGACGGGCGCATCGTCGCGCAGCAGGACGCGCCGCCCGGCGACGCGGAGCGGCCCACGAGCTCCTGGCTGGAGGGCGAGTACTTGGTGCAGACGATCCCGCTCATGCTGCCCACGGACGTGCCCTCCGGCGCGCTGCGCTTGATCACCGGTCTCTACGATCCCTCAACGGGCGATCGCCTGCCGGTCCGCGGTGACGATGCGGTGGTGCTTCCGGACGACCGCGTTCGCGCAGCGTCCGTGCGCGTCCGATGATCCATACCGTGCGCCGGGCCGATCGGCCGGCCCTCGATCCACGACCGCGCGCGCGGCGCGGGCCGCGCGTGAGCGGAGGGTGGGCCTGGATCGTCCCATTGCTGGTCCTAGTCGCCGCATTGCTGCCGCGCTGGCTCGCGCCCTCGCCCTTCCTGACGTGGGACGAGCCGACGTGGACCTACCGCAGCCTACGCTTTGCCCGCGCGTTGGAGACCGGCGCCTTCGAGGACACGTGGCAGAGCCCGCACCCCGGTGTGGTCACGATGTGGGCCGCGACGGCAGGCATCACGGTGAAGCGGCTGGCGTTGCCGGAAGAGGGAGACGGTTCGGCCGAGGCCGACGGTCAGGTCGGGGTTGCCGACGGTGGGGTAGAGGTTCCCAGCGACGGCAACGGAGCGGGTAGCGGGTCGGGCGATTCGGCGGACGGATCGCGTCCGGACACGGACGCCATCCATGCCGACACTCCCTATCTCGTCCACGGACGTACGCCGACGCGTTCGCTTGCCTTCGTCGATGCGTTGCCCGAATTCGACGAGGACGACGTGACGTTGCTGCGGCAGGTGCTGCCGTGGCTCGGCGTTGGAAGGCGTGCGATCGCGGTCGTATGCGCCGCGTTGATCGCGTGGATCGCATGGCTGCTCATCGGCCTTGTGGGGCCGTGGACGGCGCTGTTGGCGGGGATGCTGTTGGCCTTCGATCCGTGGTTGCTCGCCCACTCGCGCGTGCTGCATTTGGACGCCGTGCTCAGCCTGCTGCTGGTGGCAAGCGTTGTAGCGACGCTGCGCGACTTGCATGGCGATGGCCGATTCTGGTTGTTCACGGGCGGTGCGCTGGGCGGGTTGGCGATGCTCGAGAAGTCGCCTGGGTTGTTTGCGGCGCCCTTTGCGCTACTGCTGATCTTCGGCCTGATCCTGGCCCGCGAGGGTCTATCCGGCCGTTCCATCGTGCGCGCGGTACGTGACGGCGCGGGCTGGCTGCTAGCGGCCGCGCTCAGCTACGGCCTCGCATGGCCCGCGATGTGGGTGGATCCCCTCGGGACGGGCGGGCGCATGCTCGGGTATGCGTTGGACGCAGCAGGCGGAGCACGGGAAGCCGTGTTCTTCGCCGGCGCCGTGCAACCAGATCCCGGGATCGTCTTCTATCTCACCGCGCTCGCGTTTCGCATGACGCCGCTGGTGGCCATCGGCCTTGTCGCGCTCGTGTTGCTCGCACCTGTGATGCTGCGCGGCGGCCGTATCACGGGCCCGATCCTCTTGCTGTTCGCGCTGCTCTTCGTGTTGGCGATGGGCCAGAGTGCGAAGAAGTTCACCCGCTACTCCCTTCCGGCGCTCGTGGCATTGGATGTCGCCGCCGCTTCCGGTCTCGCGGCGCTGGCGCTACGCGCAGCGGAGGGTCGTTGGCGAGAAGGTCGCATAAACGGTGGAGGCCGAGAGGAGGAAGAGGGCGATGGCGAGAGCGCGCCGGCGACAGGCGGCCTCAGCGATCCTTTGGCGGCGCGGGCTCGTCAGCGACAGGCAGGGACGTGGGCGATGGGTGTACTTGGGGTCGCGGTGGCCATACAGGCCGTTTGGTCGCTGACGGCGCAGCCCTATTACCTCACACGCTTCGCCCCGCACCTTGGCGGTGCCCGTAACGCGAGCCGCTGGCTGCCCATCGGCTGGGGCGAGGGCAGCGAGCGAGCCGTGGCGTGGCTGAACGCACAGCCGAACGCGGCGTCGCTGCGCGTCGCGACGCCGGCCATGACCTTGATCGGCCCGGGTTTCGTAGGCGAGACGCGAAAGGCGCGTGACTGGGCGACGGCCGATTTCGTCGTCCTTACCGTCGACGACGCCCAGATCGGGCAGCCCGACGTGGTTTCCCGCTACTACGGCGTTCGTACGCCCACCTTCGTCGCATTGGTAGAGGGCGTCGAGGTCGCCTGGATCTATCCCGGTGGCGACCCGTAGGCCTCCATCGATGAAACGAAAGGCGCCGCTGAACGTCACCGGTGGTGCTACCCAGCCGAATCACGTACGTGACCCCTCGAAGGCGGCCACGTGTAACTCGAACGCGGTACGCGTGTCATGATTCGGATGCGCAACTGCCCGTGCGCGCTTCGTGTGCGGGGCCGACGGAGACCTTCATGAGCCACGCCACAAGCCATCAAATCCATGCGCCGTACGCCTCGGGCCGTTGGGCCTGGATGCTGTCCCTCGGGATCGCAGCAGCGGTATTCGGCGCGTTCGGTGGCTCCCCGTCGCGTGAGCTGGCGGCGGCACCGCAGGCCGCCGCGCCGGCCCAACGCAGTGGCTGCCCCTCCTTCGTGGCCGGCAACGACCAAGGGTCGGATCTGCGTGGCGTCGGAAGCAAAGGTGTCGGCGTGGTCTTCGGGGACGTCAACGGCGATGGTCACCCGGATGCGGTCGTGTCCCATGTGGCGGACTGCCCCATGTGTCGCGGCGGCAACGAAGTGTGGTTTGGCAAGGGCGACGGCACCTTCACCGACAGCGGCCAGCGTCTCGGCAGCGCGAACAGTTGGGACGTTGCGCTTGGCGACGTGGACGGCGACGGCGATCTCGATGCCGTGATCGCCAATGGCGGCTACGACACGAACCTGCGCACCTTCGTGCGCCTATTTGCACCCGATCGCGCGGTAGGTGCGCCCAACCAGGTGTGGCTCAACGACGGCGCCGGCGCCTTTCGGGCGGGCACGGCCTTCGGCGATCAGGACAGCCGCGGCGTCGCGCTGCGCGATCTGGACGGCGACGGGATCCTGGATGCATTCGTGGTCAACAACCGGCACGTGACGCTGCCGGGTCAGGGCGAGGGCGCGGCGAACCGCGTTTGGCTGGGCGACGGCGCGGGCGGATTCACGGATACCGGACAGCGCCTCGGTTCGCGGCGCAGCAACGACGTGGCCGTAGGTGATGTTGACGGCGACGGTGATCTGGACGCGTTCGTGGCGAACACCGGCTACAACAAGGTCTATCACAACGAGGGCGACGGGCGCTTCGTCGATCGCGGTCAGGTAGTCGGTGTGTGGGTGCCGTGGGGTAAGGACGGTAGCGACAAGCTCTTTCCCAACACCCGCGACGTGGCGTTGGGCGATCTGGACGGCGACGGCGACCTCGATGCGTTCACGGTCAACGCCGGCATCCAAGACGTTGAACGCCGCAACCACGTGCTGCTCAACGATGGCACGGGAAGCTTCGAGAGCAGCGGCATCGAGTTCCCGCTCAAGTACAGCTTTGCGATCGATCTCGGCGATCTGGACGGCGACGGCGACCTCGATGCGGTCGTCGGGCACTCCAGTTTCTGCGGCGAAGCCAACACGGTGTGGCGCAACGACTCGAGTGGCCGCGGCAACGTGGCCTTTTCAGACACCGGACAGCAGCTGGGCGCGGGTAACTCGTGGGGCGCCGCGGTGGCCGACGTAGACGGCGACGGCGATCTGGACGCCTGGCTGGCCAATTACGGCGGCGCGCCGGACGGTGTGTGCCGCTTCGTCGAGGGCGACGAGCCGGACGAAGCGTGGCTCAACGACGGTAGCGGCCGGATGACGAGCAACGGCCAGCGCAACCTCGGTGCGCCCGAGCGCTCGCCGGCGCCGCTCTCGCGCGGCGTCGTGCTCGCGGATCTCGACCGGGACGGGGACGAGGACGCGGTCGTGGTCAGCGCGCCCGACTTCACCTCGCAGCACCGGGCCCGCGTGTTGCGCAACGACGCGGGCGCTTTCGTCGACACCGGCATCCGTATGGGCACCAACGACGTTCGCGGCGTCGCGGTAGGCGATCTAGACGGCGACGGCTTCCCCGATGTCTTCGTGGTCGAGCGCGTCACCAACCGCCAAGGGGCCCCGGATCGCGTCTGGCTCAACGAAGGCGGCCGCAACGGTCTCGGCTTCCGCGATTCGGGCCAGCGTCTCGGCGGCAAGCGTGGCAACACCGCCGAGCTGGGCGATCTAGACGGCGACGGCGACCTGGACGTGTTCGTGGCCAACACGGAGCTGAACCTCGTGTGGCGCAATGACGGCACGGGAACGATGAGCGCCATCGCCCAACCTAACGACGTTCCGGGGCGGGTCGGCCTTGGCTTCGAGCACCCAAGCGGCCTCGCGCCCAACAGCGAAGATGTTGCCTTGGGCGACCTGGACGGGGACGGCGACCTCGACGCGTTCGTGGGCAACGCCGAGGCCGAGCCCGGCTTCACCGGCAACACGGCGTGGCTCAACGACGGGCAGGGCGCCTTCCACTATCAGAGCCAGCCCGGCGATCAACCCGCCTCGCCCGGCTTGGCACAGCGCTACACCTTCGGCGTTGCGCTGTCCGACTTCGACCTGGACGGCGACCTCGATGCGTACGCCGCCAACGGGGACCTCTCCGGCGCGCCGGACGTAATCTGGCTCAACCGCGGCAACGGGCAGTTCGACGAAGGCCCGACCTTCGGCAACGACAACAGCACGGGCGTGCGGCTGGCCGACTTCGACTGCGACGGCGGCTTCGATGCGCTCACCTCCGGCGTACGTCACCTGCGGCCTCGCCCCGCAGACGCGGCCTGCCCCGTCCAGCGCGGCGCTGCGATCTGGTTGATCACGCGCACGCCGGGCGGCCTGCGCGTGGTCGACAGCGGTACGCGGCTCGGCAGCGCCGACAGCCAGGATCTCGCCATCGGCGACATCAACGGCGACGGTGCGCTGGCGCCCGACGTCTACTTGGCCACCGACGGCATGTGCGCCGCACCCGACGAGGTATGGATCAACGACTGCGCCTGCATCGCGACGCCGACACCCACGTCGCCGCCGACCGCGACGAACACGCCGGTTCCGCCGACCGCAACGAACACACCGGTCCCGCCGACCGCGACGAACACGCCGGTCCCACCGACCGCGACGAACACGCCGGTCCCGCCGACCGCGACGAACACACCGCGCCCGCCGACGGCGACGGACACACCGCGCCCGCCGACGGCGACGGACACACCGCGCCCGCCGACGGCGACGGACACGCCGCGCCCGCCGACGGCGACGGCTACGCCGCGCCCGCCGACGGCGACGGACACGCCGCGCCCTCCGACGGCGA
>JAJCYU010000322.1 GCA_029262755.1 Anaerolineae bacterium | reverse complement strand
CCGCGATCCGCGCCCCACCCACGCGCCCCGTCCCAGCGCCGAGCGTGCGCGAGAGCCCCTCGCTCGCCGCGATGACGACGAAGCCGCGCGGCGGCACGACCGCATCGCCCAACGCATCCCACGTGCGTCGGTCGCCCACGGCCCAGCCGGTGAGCGAGACCGGCCTCGTGCCCGGGTTGTGTATCTCGACCCATTCTTGGGCCGCGTCGTTGCCATCCTCCGCGGCGTCGTAGAGCACCTCGCTGAGCAGCAGCGGCAGGAAGACCGCGCCGCGCGGCGGCCCGCCGGCGTCCGGCGACGGGGTCGGCACGGGCGGGGTCACGCCCGGACCGGGCGTCGTGCCACCGGGAGGCGGGGGCGGCGCGGTAGCGCTCGGCGACGCGACGGGCGGCGTCGCGCTCGCGCCGGGGTCGGGCGTGGCGGGCGGGGCGGGCGGGGTTGCCGTCCCGTCGACCGCTGCGCCGCCGTTGGGAGCGCCGGGCGAGGGAGGGAGGTCATCGACCCAGGCTGTCGCACCGTCCGTGACGCGCGCCCAGCTTGCGTCGCGACCGGCCGTGTCGTACTCGTGGCGATCGACCTCCAGGCCGTCGGGCCGGATGAGCCGCACCGCGTCGCCGCCGTTGTTCAGCGCGATGCCGGTGGCTGATCGAAACAGGAGCAGGCGTCCGCGGGCGGCGATCACGGCGCCATCCGGCAGGACGTAGGGCGAGCTGCCGCCGTCGGCCACGTCGTCCACCTGCCACCCACGAAGGTCGATGGGGTTGGGGCCGGCGTTGTACAGCTCGATCCACTCGTCCCGAGACGTCGCCTCGCCGTCGCCGTCCCAGTCGATGTCGGAGGGCGCGGGCAGGTGCTCGTTGATGCGCACCACCCCCTCCGGCACTGGGGTCCCGACCGCGCCCACCGTAGGCGTGGCCGGCTCGGCGCTCGGCGCGGGCGACGTTCCCTCCGGGGGCGCGGTGGCCGGCGGGGCGGACGGTCCGTCGCCTTCGCCGTGTGCTCCCGGCGAGGGATGTTCCCGTTCCACCCAGTCGGCCGCCGTGTCCGTGTCGCCTCCCGCGGATGCCCGCTCCAGACTGTGTCCCGCGGCCACGAGCGGCGCGGGCGGATCGAAGGCGTCGGCGTCATCGCCGTAGCTCATCGCATCCACCTCGCGACCCGTTCCGTCGCGCAGTCGCAGCCGGTCGCCGCCGTTGCCCAGCCCGTTGCCGATGGTGGACAACGTCGCGAGAGGCCCGTCGTAGGACGGGTACAGCTCTGCGAAACGCGGTCCGGCCACGATCAAGTAGCCGCCGGGCGCAACCGCAAGCTCGGGCAGCGGATCCTCGGCACGGTTGTCGGAGATCGTCCACCCGGCAAGCGAGATGGACTCGCCCCCGGGATTGTGGAGCTCGACCCACTCGAACGCGCTCTCGCTACCGCTGGGTGCGGGGTCGTACTGCACCTCTAGGATCACGATCTCCCCCTGCGCCGACCGCGTCGCTTGTGCCGACGCCCCGTTCCCAACGGCCACGACGAACGCCATCGCGCACGCCAGCCCTCCGACCATCCACCGACTTCCTACCATGGTCCCTCTCCCTCGCTGCGGCCGCGCCCGACCCGGTCGGTTCCGGGAGGGCAACGGCGGCGTGTAGGGAGGCTACCCGGCCCCGTGCCCGCACCGTGAGGGGGCGCGCGCCACGCTCGCGACGGCGTCGCGACACGCAGTTGCTGCCTGCGACCCGCTACTGGGTGCCAGAGTCGCTTCGCACGCATCGACCACCGCGGCACGGCCGTGCGCGGCGCGAGCACGGTTGGACCGGCGTTCGTCGCTGGGGTATGAAGGGCTCGACCGTACGCTGCGGACCCACGGGCAGAAGCCATTTGCGAGATGACGTTCGGCTGGTGGGGCCGCTTGGCGATCGGGATGACCGGTCGCGCGCAAGGAGCTGAACATGGGAGCGGACGATGACGCCAGGGGCGACGTGGATCGCGATGGACGCGGGATCGATGCGAGCGGGATCGATGCGAGCGACAGCGGCGCGACCGACGCTGCGGGCACGACCGCGGCAAGCGCAACCGATGCTTCGAACGCAGCCGGCGCATCGAACGAGACCGGCGCAGCGGGCGAGCCGCATGAGTCGAGCGAAGCGCGCGGGTCAGCTGCTCCATCGGGTCCGAGCGACGGGCTGTCCCGACGCGCCTTCCTGGGTACATCGGCTTCGGCCGCGGTCGGCGCGGCGGCCCTTGGCGCCGCGGGGCGGGCCGGATCCACGGAGCCTGCGCGCGTGAAGGCCTCCCCGACCAACGCCGACGCTGCCGGCGCCCACGCATCGATCGCCGCCCACCCCCTCGACGAGGTCGCGATCGCGGACCTTAGCGCCCGGATGGCCGACGGCACGCTGTCGGCGGTCGAAGCGACGCAGGCCTACCTGGACAAGATCGCGGCCGTCGACGCCGCGGGCCCGCGGCTCGGCTCCGTGATCGAGACCAACCCGGATGCCCTGTCGATCGCGGCGGAACGCGACCGGGAACGCGCGGAGGCGGGGCCGCAGGGGCTCGGCCCGCTGCACGGCGTCCCGGTGCTCGTGAAGGACAACATCGGCACGGCGGACCGGATGGAGACAACCGCCGGCTCGCTGGCGCTGGTCGGCGCGCGTCCGGCCGCCGACAGCCACGTCGTCGGCCGCCTGCGCGCGGCGGGCGCCGTGATCCTGGGCAAGGCGAACCTCAGCGAGTGGGCCAACTTCCGCGGCTTCAACTCGTCCAGCGGCTGGAGCGCGCGCGGCGGGCTGGTCAAGAACCCCTACAGCCTCGACCGCACCGCATCGGGCTCCAGCTCCGGCTCCGCGGCCGCAGCCGCCGCCAGCCTCTGCGCCGCCGCGGTGGGCACCGAGACAAGCGGCTCGATCGTCTCGCCGGCCAGCCGTTGCGGGCTGGTGGGCATCAAGCCCACGGTCGGCCTGATCAGCCGCAGCGGCATCGTCCCCATCGCCGATGCCTTCGACACCGCCGGTCCCATGGCGCGCAGCGTGCGCGACGCGGCGATCCTGCTTGGCGGCATGACCGGCGTCGACCCGGCCGACGCCAAGACGGCCGCCGGCGCCGAGCACGCGCACACCGACTACACGCAATTCCTCGATCCCGAGGGCTTGCGCGGCGCCACGATCGGCGTGGCGCGCGAGCTCTTCGGTTCCTTCGCCGCGCAAGATGACGCGATGGAAACCGCCATCGTCGAGATGGAGCGCAGCGGCGCAACCATCGTCGACGACGTCGCGCTGCCGAACCGCCGTAGCGTCGGCGGGCCGGCCTACCAGGTCATGCTCTGGGAGTTCAAGGCGTTGATCGCCACCTACCTCGAAGGCCTCGGCGACGCCACGCCGCACAAGACGCTGGCCGACCTCATCGCCTTCAACGAAGCCAACGCCGACGAGGAGCTGCGCTACTTCGGCCAGGAAGTCTTCCTTGCAGCGGAAGCCAAGGGCCCTCTCTCCGGCCAGGACTACCTCGACACCCTGGCTCAAGTACAGCGCTTATCCCGCGACGAAGGCCTCGACGCGGCCTTCAACGACACGGGCCTCGATGCGATCGTGGCCCCGATGGGCGGCCCCGCCGCCGCACTGGACCTGGTCTACGGCGAAGCCGGCCGTGGCCCCTGGTCAGGCGGCCTCTCCGCCTCGTCCGGCTACCCCCACATCACCCTGCCGCTGACCTACATCCACGGCCTGCCGGTCGCGATCTCCTTCCTCGGCCCCGCCTGGAGCGAGCCCACGCTCCTGCGCCTCGCCTTCGCCTACGAGCAGGCCATGCAACCCCGCCAAGCGCCCGCGCTACTCGCGAGCACGACGCCCCCGACCCCGTGGACGAGCCGGAGCGATGGTAGTTGCGCGTACATGCCGATTGCGGGACGGGACGCGCTCGTCGGCGGCACGGGAGCGGCCGCACGCGCACCGACGCCGGCCGATGCGCCGCCGGCCAAGCAGCGGCCGGCGCGGTGGGAGGACCGGCATTAGTGGTGGGAGGACCGGCATTAGTGGGGTCACGGATCTAACGCAACGGCGAATGCGCATCGGAGCAGCGCGATGGCGTAGCCCGGGCGCTCGCCCTTGACCGTTCCCCCGACCTCCGGCTCCGCCTGCGCGTGCCGGTGACCTTCCTCTCGCCGACGCGGCGCCGAGCCTACGGACGCTTCCCCACGGCCCCGCCCAACGAGACGCTGGATGCGCTCTGCCACGTCGATGCCTTCGATCGCATGCGTATCGCTGCCCTTGCCGGCCCTGCGAACGTCCTCGGCTATGCGCTGCAGCTGGTTGCCTTGCGCGCGACGGGCCGCTTCCCCGACCGGCCCTGCGACGTGCCCGCGATCGTCCACCGTCGTCTCACGCGAGCACTCGGCATCTCGGCCATCGACGACCTCGACCAGGCCTACGGCGCCCATACCCGCCGCCGCCATCGCCACGAGATCGTCGCCGCCTACGGCTACCGCGACCTGCGCGACGCGGCCTGCGCGCGGCGCTTCGTGACCTGGCTCCTGCGGCGCGCCTGGCTGGGTGATGCGCGCGCGAACCCGCTCTTCGACGCGGCCGTGGAGCGCCTCGTCGCGCAACGCATCCTCCTGCCCGGCGTGACCACCCTCGAGCGACTCGTTGCGCGCGTGGTGCGCCGGGCCAAGGACCGCGCGGCGCGCCGCATCGATGCCGCGCTAGACGGCGACCACCGCGCCGAGCTCGACCGGCTGCTCGTGCCCGAGGACGACGGCATCGCCCCCCTCGACCGCCTGCACGAGCGCCCCGCCCGCCTCTCCAGCACCGGCATCGGCCACGCGCTCGACATCATCGATCGCATCCAAGCCGTCGCCTGCCACGACCTCGACCTCTCCGCCGTGCCCGCGCGCCGAGTCCTGCGCCTGGCTCAACGAACCGCCATCCTTCCGCGCCCCGCTCTGGCCGCTCTGCGCACCCGCCATCGTCGCGCCGCCCTCGTAGCCTTCCTGCACGTGCGCCATCGCCGTGCCGTCGACGACTGCCTCGACCTCTACGACCTCCTCCTGGCCAAGCTGGAGACCGAGGCGCGCCTCAACGCCAAACACGAGCGCCGCCGACGCCGCGACGCCTTCCCCGCCGCCGCACTCGAGCTCCACGAGGCCTGTGCGATCCTCCTCGACGACGCCATCGAGCCGGCCGTGCTGCGCGAGACCATCTTCGCCCGCGTTCCTCGAACGCGCATCCAGTCCGCGCTGCGCGTCGTCGAGGAGTCGTTACGCCGCGAGGACGACCTCGTCCTCGATCATCTCGTCGCCAAGGCCCTTACCCTCCAGCGCTTCCTGCCCCGCTTTCTGCGCACCCTCGACTTCGATGCCAGTCCCGCCGCGCGCGACTTCGAGCGTGCCCTGCGCTTCCTGCGCGAGCTGCCCGATCGCCCGCAGCCCACCGTGCCCGAAGCTCCGCTCGAGGCCCTCGCCCCACGCTGGCGGCGACACGTCCGTCGCCCCGACGGATCCACCGATCGCCGCGCCTTCACCGTCTGGCTCGCCCACGAACCGCGCCGCTCGCTGCGCACCCGCGACGTCCACGCCCCCGCCAGCCAGCGCTGGGACGACCCCCTCGCCCGCCTCATCGACTTCCGCGATTGGCCCAACCTGCGCTCCGCAGCCGCGGATCAGCTCGACTTGCCCACCGACGGCCTCACCGCCGTCCAACGTCTCCGCGATGGCCTGCATCAACGACTGCGCGACGTCGCCCGCCGACTTCCTTACAACCCCCACGCCGTCGTGGCCTACGACCGCCGCGCTCCCTACGTCAAGCTCGCCCCCCTCGCGCTCCAATCCACGATCCCGGCTGCCAAACGGCTCCAGGCCGACTTCGCGCGTGCACTGCCTCTGGTCGATCTGCCCGGACTCATCCTCGAAGTCCATCGCTGGACCGGCCTCCTCGACGCCTTCCACCACATCGGCCGACAGCGCTCACGCTCCAAGGATCTGCCCGTCTCCCTGGCCGCCGTCCTGCTTGCCGACGGCTGCAACCTACCCCTCAACGCCCTGGCCGAGGCGCACCTGCCCGCCCTCGCACCCGACCACCTCGCGTGGATCCGCCGCTGCTACGTCCGCAACGACACCCTCGCCGAGGCCAACGCCCGCCTCGTCACGGCGCAGTCCGAACTGCCCATCTCCGCCCTCTGGGGCAGCGGCGAGGTCGCCGGCGTCGACGGTCTGCGCTTCGTCGTCCCCGTGCGCGCCCTCCATGCCGGCTTCTCCCGCAAGTACTTCGGCAACCGCCCCGGCGCCACCTGGTACAACTACCTCTCCGACCGCTTCGCCGGCTTCCACCACATCGTCATCCCCGGCACCCTGCGCGACTCGCTCTTCATCCTCGACGGCCTGCTCGAGCACGACACCTCCGCCGCGCCCACCGAGCTCATGGCCGACACCGCCGGCGCCAGCGAGATCGTCTTCGCCCTCTTCCACCTCCTCGGCTTCCAGCTCAGCCCCCGCTTGCGCCCCTTCGCCGAGCAGCGCATCTGGCGCATCGATGCCCGCGCCGACTACGGCCCCCTCGGCGATGTCGCCCGTCACCGCGTCGCCACCCGACCCATCCGCGACCACTGGGACGACATCCTACGCCTCACCGCCTCCCTTCACGCCGGCCACGTCCGCCCCTCACAACTCTTGCGCCTTCTCGGCGAAGGCTCGCGTGCCTCCGGCCTCCGCAACGCACTGCGCAATCTCGGCCGCATCATCAAGTCCATGCACCTGCTCGCCTTCCTCGACGACGAAGCCTACCGACGGCGCATCCTCGTCCAGCTCAACCGAACCGAGTCCCGTCACGCCCTCGCCCGCGCCCTCTTCTTCGGCCAACGTGGCCAGCTCCGCCGCGGCTACCAGGAAGGCCAAGAGGAACAGCTCGGCGCTCTCGGGCTCCTGCTCAACATCGTCGTCCTCTGGAACAGTCGCTACATCGGTCACACCATCGACCACCTCGCACGCCACGGCCGCACCGCCTCCACCGACCACGCCGCCACCCTCTCGCCGCTACTCCACCACCACATCCGCATCCATGGCCGCTACCACTTCAGTCTCGACCCCAAGCTCTCGCCGGAGCAGCTGCGCCCTCTGCGCCTCCAGCCGGATGACGGCTAGCGCCATCCAACCGCCCGGCTCTCAGACGCAACTCCCTGATGCCACCGCATCGCACCCCGATTCGCGACCCGATTCGCGACCCAATCCGCCAAGCCCTGCCATCCGCCGGCCCCGTGTCGGCCGGACGCGGGCTCAACGTCGACAACGCCATTGAATCCGGCCACGAAGCAGTCTATGCTGGACTCGCAATGTGCCAGCCGGAGCCAGGGGGGCTGACGAGAACCTGGCAGCGTCGACCCTCCACATCGTCGCCCGTTATGTCTATGCACGTTCGTCGTTCCGTTAGATCCGCGACCCCTGATACTGTCGAGTTGACGGCTCTGCCGTTCCCCGGGGCCTATCAGTGGACGAGCGGCTGCAACAGCTCTCCATTCAGCCCGCTCGATGTGATCGATATCGTAGTGACGCCATCAGAGTGCGGTATCCAAAGCGCCAGTTCGGAGTGGATCAACTGCGGAAGCAGCTGAGTCTCGGCGAAATCGACTAGCAAGGCAGGACCCGGTGATGGGAACCACCGGCTCCTGCACCGCAGTGCGAACGAAGGTGAGCGTAGGGCAAGCGAAGGGAAGTCGGTTGGTTCAGAGATTGAAGTCGCAGTCCGATTCGGGTATGGTGAGTGTTGAAGCAGCCAAGTTGTCCGGCTCGAGTCGCCATAATCACCATTGGGCGGCGTGGAGGGGCCTTCGGACCGGAGCGCCGCGCCCTCCGTCGCAAACTGGGCGGAGACGATATACATAGGGCCAGGCGGCGGAGCACGAGAATCGTTGGGCGAGCATCGGGCGATCAGTGGGATACAGCCGTCCGACCTGGAGTACTCTAGGTGTTGTAGCTGGCAAGTCTCGAGACCGAACCGTCCCCGATATGTGGTTCGCGTGCGTCATGGACTACACGTCAGAAACATCGATGGTGGACATAACGCCATGTGAACAATGCGGCATGGACCATGCACGAATGGCGGGGTCGACCTACGTAGCGGCAGGGTGCAATGATTATGTACATCCGACTATTGGTCTGCACGGCAACTGCAATACTCTATATATGTACTGCCACACCGGTGTTTGCCAATGCCGACAGCTTCAGCACACCAACAGGTTGCATGTGTTCAGAAAACGCCATGAGCCTGTGGTTTCCGGCATTGATGCCAACAGAGACGTCGGTGTCATCTGGCGGGAGTCCCAGCGATGGCACTGCGATTCCTTTCCCGCCGAGATTCGATGCAATTTCTACCAGCTCTCCGGGCCTTCATGCGGGAATGCAATACTCCAACTGCGTACGGTGGACAAATATCAAGCATGTGCGCACCGGCCGCAGCTGGCTTCACTCCATGGTGGACTTTGACTCCCATGGGAGTATCAATCATTCCCGGCAAGACACAATAGGAAGTGGAGATTTTGAGCAGCAACAATACGTACGATATCAAGAGAGGAATACCGCGCAATACACCACTACAAGGAACAATATCAGTGGCCATCAGAGCAATGAACGAAAGACATATCGCAAGGATGGTAGAGTGGCCAAAACCCAAACCGATCGCGATGGGGATGGAGATTGGGACTCGCAAAACACACACGAGTACGAAGTGATCAACGAGGCAGTACGACTAGTGCAAGTCAATTACCTCGATTTGGAGTCGGGCACTACCACTGTGACGTCCCTGCAGTGGGAGAAGGACAAGGTGTTTCGCCAAACAATTGATATCGACGGAACAATGTTCTATATAACGCACTATTCTTACAACGAGCTTGGATTATTGATTAGTTCAGAAACCACTGGCGCCGACCTGTCAGCGCCGATTACGTCTCGACAGTTCACCTATGATGACAAGACAAGGCTGGTCGGAGAGGAGTCGCGGCTAAATGGCGACTTCCAATACTTGATATCATATGAGTGGAGTGCTGACAACCGGCTGGCGCGCGAAAGCGGAATGGTGCGCTCGGCCGAAGACTACGAGAAACAGTTCACCTATTCTTGTCGATGAACAACTGTGAACCCTGTTGTTCAGCGAATAAAGGAGATGCGGGATAAACACAAGGAAACTTCAGTCTATTCTGCTCAGCGTGGCAATTGTCCTTGCAAGCGCGGTGGGTGCCAATGAAATGGCTCAAGGACAATCAGTTTGCCGCGCGACAGTCGCGCACTGGGAAGTGACACAAGCTATTCAAGATGTAGGAAATACTGTCGATATCATTGATGGCCGACCCACAACAGTGCGAATATATTTTAAGAAGTCCTCCGGGTGCGGGCAATCAACCAATGCAATTGCCAATGTGTGGTCCCGACTGGAGCTCATAGCAGGTGGCCAGAGTTATTTCGCTGGAAGCGGCGGAATTGCTCCTGACGTACCTGGAGAGACGATCGATGTAACCGAATCTGGTTGGGACGAAGAGCAGCGTGAAGACGTGTCCAATAGTCTGGAGTATACGTTTACGGTAACTGTTCAGCGGTTCACGGAAGCAGCGAGGGCGCAGGTCGCTTGTTGAGCGTCGCGTCGTAGGCCTCGGCGAGGAATTCGAGAACGTCGCGGTCCTGAGCTCGCAGAGACTCCACGGCTGTCAGGATACGCTCGGCGAATCGGCTGCCGGCCGGCGAGTCCGTGCCATAACTGCGTTTGCGCCAAAGGACGCCTCGGCGCATGGCCCGTTCGGCGATGTTGTTATCCGGCGGCAGTCCTGGCACCTCGAGAAAGGCCCAGAGATGATCGCTCTGTTCGAGCATCGCAGCCGCCTGGCGCTGGACACGCTCGAAATGCGGCTGCGCAGCCGCCCATCGGAGCGCGTCTTCCACCTGACGTCGAGCCGTCGCGAGTTTGGCATCTTTCTGGGCATCGTCGATCTCGCCGCGCGCGTTCTGGTACCACGTGATCATGATCTGGCTCGCAGCCGCTCGAAGACGTTGCCCATACCACTCGCCGCCCGGAGCCAGAGACATCGCCTCGAAGTTTCGTCTCAGATGCGCCCAGCAGAAGCCACGCTTGGCGATCCACACGTAGGCGCCATAGCGGTCGGTGCACGCCGTGCCGGCGAAGTCCTCACCGATGAAGGCCATCGCGGCCTCCTTGTTTCGCCGATCTTGGATGCGGTAGACGGTGAGATCCCCCGTGGTCATCACCCACAGCCAGGCAAGACGCCGGTCTTCATACCAAGGCGTCTCATCGGCGTGGATAACCGGCGAACCACGTGCACTCGACCACGCTTCGGTATACGGCTCCTCGAGCGACGCTGCCACACGTCGCTCAATCGCGCTGACGCTGCCCACCGAAAGCTCCAATCCGAAGAACGTCGAGAAGACTTCCTGAGCGTTCCGCTTGCTCATTCCGAGCCGGCCCGTCATCCAAGCCTTCTTCGCGTGTACTCGCGATCCGAACGCACTCGTGACCTCGCGGGGCACGTCGCCTCGGCTGACATGCCCGCAGCAAGTGCACCGCAGGCGATGAATGCGATGCTCGATTACCTGAACCGTGGGCTTCGGTATCTCCGTCACTTGCCATCGACGCGGGTCCGGATCTTCGCCCAGCAAGAGCGCCGAGCAGCGCTCACAACTCAGCGGTCTATGTTCGATCACACGTAACTGTTCAGCGGGTTGCCTCGGCGAGGAAGCGGGGACGGCCTCGGTGGCATGATTGAGGCGGCGGATTTCCGAAAGCAAGTGCGTGAGTTACAGCGTGAGAACGCGGAACTCCGTGCGATTGTGGCGATCATTACAGAGTTGCAGGTGCGGATTGTGGAGGGCTCAAGCAACGCCTGGGGAAGAACTATGAGACCTCGTCGAAGCCGCCATCGAGCGACGCGCCATTGGCGAAACCGCGCAAGCGCGGCCGGCCGATGAAGCGCAAGCGCGGCGGCCAGCAGGGCTATCCACGACGGAATCGAGCGCTGATGTCGGTGGACCATGTGGGTGGTGTGATCCATCATCGACCGTTGAGTTGTGAGCGCTGCTCGGCGCTCTTGCTGAGTGAAGATCAGACCCCGCATCGATGGCATGTGACCGAGATCTCAAAGCCCACGGTTCAGGTCATCGAGAATCGCATTCATCGCCTGCGGTGCACCTGCTGCCGGCATGTCATCCGTGGCGATGTACCGTGCTAGGTCGCAAGTGCGTTCGGATCGCGAGGGCACGCGAAGACGGCTTGGATGACGGGCTGGCCCGGAATGAGCAAGCGAAACGCTCAGGAAGTCTTCTCGCCCACCGCCCGAACGGTCCCTAGCGAGGGCAGCCGCGCGCTCGTACCAAGCAATTGAGGCGCGGCCGGATCGGACACATCGAGCACATCGAGCACACGACCGCGCGACGCATACGCGATGGTGCCGCTGACCACGACACCGGAAACTGTGCTTCCGAATCCGCCCACGGATTGAAACGTCAACGCCCGAGCATTGCGAGCCTGATCAGAATCTGCGGCCATCGGAGGGTAAATGCCGATGGCTACAGCCGTCACGACCCAGGTGAGGGCGATGCCGAGAACGGTCGTGAATCGCCGAAGGCAGCGCGCTCGCCAGGCGTCGTTGAGATCACGTCCGAGCATGACCATCGGAATCTCCTTCGACGGTTGAGGGGCTGTTCGGAAGCGTTCCGCCGATGCTGGCCCCTCCGCGTTGGAGAAGGGAGGCGATGCCGCCAGTTAGCACTACAAGGCAGGCATAGAACTCATACAAACCTTTCCCCAACTCAAGATGGAACATCCCGTCTACGCCGAGATAGGCTTGCATCAGGGATTCCACAGGAGTCAATGCTGTTGCCACGAGCATCGCGACTCCTGTGAGAAGGCAAAGCCTCCCCACCGGGATGCTCGTCAGCCGCTGGGGCGCCCTTGGCATGGCTGAGACCGCCAGAAGCGAACACGCCGTCAGTAGGATCCAACCAGCCGGCAGTGCGTATAGCGCTGGTCCATACGCTATGGGACCACCGTCTGGCGGACCATAGATCTGGCTAATCGCGGCAAGGTCGGCATCAGATCCGGCATACCTGTAGAGGGGACCACGCAACGCGAGCAGCGTCAGCAGGATGCCGGAAACGGCCAGGCGGCGCGTGTCCAGCGGGCGGACAGTCGCTACGGGGACCGGAGAACCGTGATCGATGACTTCGTGCATGCCGCTCAGGCTACGCCTTCACACTTCTCACGGCAACCGGGTGAACGGCCATCGATCCGAGCCAGCCGCGTCGCGTCGCGTGCGACGGTCTCGCCGCCGCCTATCTATCGCCCACAACGTGCAACAACACAATCAACGCGACCACGAAATGCACCAGCGCCAGCACCTTCGTCAACCGCTGCATGCGCCGTGCACTGGCGAATACCACACAGGTCGCCGTGAACACATAAAGAGCCAAGGGCCATGGGGCTAGGTCGTCCCGTACGGCCCAAAGCGGTACGACGGGTAGAAAGAGAGCTAGGCCGGCGACAATCGAACCGACACGGGTCGTTAGGAGGAAGCTTAGGACGCCGGCCGCAATCGCGAAGAACATCAACGGGACAAAGTAAGAGAGCGGGCCTAGTGATAGGAGATTGTTCAGCATGACCAATCCTTCGCTCGCCTCAAGGCTCGTCTCGTCGGGACGCGATCCCTCACACCGCGTCCGAGCGGCCGAGGCACACGAGCGATCGTACCCCCACCCGGCCCGCGACGCACCGAACGACCACGGTCAGCATACGACCTCCACCACTCTGTGTCGCAGCGAACCGGAAGGACGCGTGTGTCCGGGGCGCAGGCCGAATCGTCCAACGCCATGTTCTCGCACGAACTCTCCAGGAAATGGCCGGCGTTGAGCAGGGCAGCACCCAACCGATCCGAATCGAACAAGTAGATCGATAGGCTGCCGACAGAGGGTCACCGCGTCGCGAACTCCGCGCATCGCGATCGCCTGGCAGCGGTGTCACAGACCGGGGTACAAACCACAGGTGAGGTCGGCCCAACGGACCACACCTAGATCGGGTCAAAGGACCACAGCCGGGTCGGCCTAACGGACCACGCCTGAGGCTGCCGGCCGCGTCTCGACGCGGCATTCTCCAGG
>JAJCYU010000321.1 GCA_029262755.1 Anaerolineae bacterium | reverse complement strand
GCAAGCTGCGCACCGACCGGACGCCCCGGATGTCCATCCGCGCGCTCGCCGCCGCGTCGGGCGTGTCGAAGACCCACATCGTGGACATCGAGAAGGGGGCCGTCTCGCCCACCCACGCCAAGCTGTGCTCGATCGCGCGCGGCCTCGGGCTCGAGGTGTCCGCCATGTGCGTGCTCTCGGAGACGCTCGACGCCGCCGCCGCCGCCGCCGCGGTGGCGAGGGAGCAGGCGGAGGCGGAGCGCCGCGACGCGGAGGTCGCCCGGCGGAAGGCGGACTCGGCGGCTCGCACCCGACGCCGCCAGAAGCAGCGTGAGCGGGAGAAGCGCGCCCGAAGCTGATGTGATCATCGGGCCACCCGCTCGTCGCAACCCCTTCTGGTTCCACCTCCGACGCGCCATGATCATCATCTTCGCCAAAGGAGTTCTCCCCATGACGACCGCCGACGCTCTCCCCAGCTCATCCACCGCATCTCGTTCCCACCTCGCGCAAGACGACATCGTCGCGCTCCAGGCCGGCGTGTCCGAGATCGCCGCCCCGGGCGTGCCGGGACCGCTGTGCGTGTACGGCCCCGAGGCCTTCGTGGTCGCCGTCGGGGATGTCGGCGGCCTGCGTGCGCCGGCCGCCGCGGCCGGGCGTTGGGAGGCGGGGCGGGTCGTCGCGCTCGGACACGGCGGGTACTTCGGCGCCGGGTCGTTGGACGTGGCGGATACTGGGCGCTTCATCGCCAACGCCCTCGGCTGGGCCGCGGGCAAGGAGCGCACGGACGCTAGCTTGCGCATCGGCGTCGTCGGCGCGCCGGAGCTGTCGACCTGGCTGGAGGCCCAAGGAATGGACGTCGCGGAGGCCACGCTCTCCGTGGACGGCATGGCCGGCCGCGATGTGATCGCCGTCGGCATGTGGAACCAGAGCGCGGACGAACTGGACGCGCTGGCGACGTTCGTGCGGTCCGGCGGCGGCCTCGTGACCGCCTCGACCGGTTGGGGCTGGGCGCAGCTCCACCCGGATCAGCAGATCATCACCGACTACAGCGGCAACCGCTTGCTGGCCTCCGTCGGCATCCAATGGCCCTACGACTGGCTCTCGCGCACGGGCCCCAACGGCTACACGATCGACGGCGCGCCCGACCCGCTCGTGCACGCCGGCCTCGCGCTGGACGCCGTGGAGGCGCAGGCCGCGGGCACGCGAACCCTCACCGAAGACGAGGGCGCCCAGGCGCTCGACAGCCTCGTGCGGGCGGCCACGTGCCTGCCGCCGGACGACACTTTGCTCGCCCCGCGCCTGCGCGCGTTGATCGACGGCGCCACGGTCAACGAGGTGCCGTCGCCCGAGCAGCCGATTACGCGCGCCGACGTCCTGGACCGCTTGGCCGCCACGCTCTTTACGCTCGATCACCGTCGCATGCGCCCCGAAGACGTTCGGCCGCACCCCGCTGCAGCGTCCTTCCCGGGCTCCGTGCCGGCCGATGCGCCCCGCGTGACGCGGTCGCTCGTGCTCGATAGCTCGCGTCCACGTTGGCACTCGACCGGTCTCTACGCCGCGCCGGGCGAGCTCGTCACCGTCACCGTTCCGATCTCCGTTGCACGCGCGGGGGGCGCCTTCGTGCGCGTCGGCGCGCATAGCGACGGCATCTGGGGGCGACCGGATTGGACGCGCATGCCCGAGATCAGCCGCCGCTTCGCGATCGACGACGCCGACACCCGCGTCGCCAACGCCTTCGGCGGTCTCGTCTACGTCGAGCTGCCGGCCGGTCTCGAGTTTGGAAGGATCGTCGTCCGCATCGCCGGCGCCGTCGAGGCGCCGCGCTTCGTCCTCGGCGAGACGGACCCCGCTGCGTGGCGTGACACGATCCGTCACGCGCCGGCGCCGTGGGCCGAGATCGAGGGCCGCGCGATGATCGTCACCACGGACGCACGCGAGGTGCGCGCACTCGACGATCCCGCGGCGGTGGCGCGCACGTGGGACCGCGTGCTCGACCTTGGCGCGGAGCTCGCCGCGTGGGGATCGCCCGAGCGCGCCAGCCCGGAGCGCTTTGTCGTCGACCGGCTCATCTCCGTGGGCTACATGCACGCCGGCTACCCGCTGATGGCCCACCTCGACCAACAAGCCAACATCGTCAGCGCCGAGCACCTGCGTAGCGAGGGCAACTGGGGCTTCTTCCACGAGGTCGGCCACAACCACCAATCCGGCGACTGGACCTTCGGCGGCACCGGCGAGGTCACCGTCAACCTGTTCACGCTCTACACCTACGAGAACCTGGTCGGCATACCAGTCGCCGAGAACGAACGCGGCTCTGATGCCTTCCTGGCCACGCAGATGGCCAAATACGACTTCGCGAATCCGGACTTCGCACAGTGGCAGTCCGACCCGTTCTTGGCGCTCACCATGTACGTCCAGCTGCAGCGCGCCTTCGGCTGGGACGCCTACCGCAACGTCTTCGCGGAGTATCGCGCCCTGCCCGCCGAGCAACGACCCCCGGACGATGCCGCCAAGCGCGACCAGTGGATGGTGCGCTTCTCGCGCTCCGTAGGCTTCGACCTCGGCCCCTTCTTCGCGGCCTGGGGCATTCCGGTCAGCACGGAGGCGCGCGCCTCGATCGCCGACCTGCCCCGGTGGATGCCGCAGGACTTCCCGCCGGGGGCCAGCGCCACGCCCGAACCCGGCGCCGCGACGCCGACGCCGGGACCGGCGTCGACCCCGATGCCGACGGTCACGGCGATCCCAACCGTGACGCCGCTATCGGAGGGACCCATCGGTCCGACCGCAAAGGGCCGCGCGTACTTCCAGATCGCCTTCCACGGCCGCTCGGACACCTTCGTTGTCGCACTCGACGATCCCGCCCGCATTGCGGACGCCCGGGCCGAACTGGTGCGCCCCATCGACGAGCGGCGCGGCGTCATCGGGATAATCCAGAAGGAGCCCGCGGCCTACAACCCACCATGGTCCTTCCACTACGATCCAGAGACGGTGGACTTTTTCGACTTCGCCATCGAGGTCTGCGACGGCAGCGCGCGCTACATAGAGGACCATCTCGACGAGGCTTGCGGCGCCCTCCTGCCCGACTGCCGCTGGTGCCCGTGGAGCTCCTACCTCGCGGCTGAGATCGAGTGGCCGCCGCGAATCTATCTGCCGCTCGCGCGCAATGACGCGCCATCGGGGACCCCGTAGGACGCGTGCCGATGACACCTAAGACATCGACGCTGACTCCGAAACGAATGTCGATGTCAACGTCGGAGTCGATGCCAACGTCGATCACGATGCCAACGTCGCCGCATACGCAGAGGAGCCCGGGGTTCCCATGAACGCCTGCAACCGATGAGCAACGACAGCGAGTTCGCGCGCGTCCGCCGGCCCTACACCCGGGTGGCGCGGCGGTGGATCAACCGCGCCGGACTCGGCGCGCTGGGCGGCGTGGTTGCGGGCGTGGTCGGCGGCGGGCTCACGGTGGCGGGTGGCATCGTGCTCTTGCTCTACACTGGGCTGTCCGGCGCTCGTGAGGTCACAGGGCTAGGCGACGCCAAGGGTCTCGGTGCCGCATCCGCGGCAGACCCCATCTCGGGCGAGGCCACTGCCAACGCGCTGCTTTCGTTCGCCACGATTCCGTTTTCGCTCGTCCCCTACGGGCTCGTACTCGGCGTCCTTCTCGGCACCGCGCACGGCATGATCGTCACGCGCCGCGGCTTCTCCGGCCCGGTCGAGGTCGTCGCGGCGGCCGTGGGCGCAACCGTGGGATGGCGGCTGGCTTCAGGGTGGATCGCCAACGTCCCACCGCTGGAACCGCACGCATCGGTCGCCACCGCGATCGTCGTGATCGCCGGCGCGATCGGGGCCGCGGTCGGTGCGGCGCTGTTCACGGCGCTCCACGATCGGCCGACTCGCTCGGATCTGCTGCCATCGGAGTGAACTGAGTTCATGATCGACCCGCTGACGATGCGACGCTCCTGGTCCCGACCTGCGTTGCTACGCGTGGTCCGGAGGTCGATCCTGGCGATGGCGGTGGTCGCGGTGGTCGTCGCGGCGGTCGGAGTGCCGAGTGACACCGTGGGTGCCCAATCCCAGGCCGCCGGCCTGCACGCGCAGGCTACACAGGGTTGGAGTCCGCGCGGCGACGGTCTCTCGGTCATCGGCCAGGCCGGCGGAAGATCGTTAGCGGGGGCCTTGAGCCCGGATGGTCGCTACCTCCTGCTGGCCGTCGGCGCCCGCATCTGGCGCGTAGACCTTGACGTGGAGCCACCACAGTGGATCGATGCGAGCCCAGTCCTGGCAGGCGACGTGACGCAGATCTCGTGGAACGGCACCCTGCTTGTTGCGGCAGCCGGCGCTGCGGGTCTCGTTGTGTTCGATATGCGACGGGAGGGTGCTGCCTGGCGTGACCCGATCGGTTCGTACAGTCCGCCGGGCCGCCACGCCTTTCGATTCACCCTCAATGCGGCGCCAACGCCCGGCGCCGCGGCGGATGTCGTCCTGGTCGACCGGCCGGAGTCCATGAACGGATCGGCGGGCGATCGCGCCATTCACATTAGCCTTCGCGATCCTGCGGCGCCGGCGGGCCTGGCATTCGTCGTCGCGGATGGTTTGCTCGCGGGAGCCCTGCTGGGCGACGTGTTCGTCCTCACCCTGCTCAGCCGGACGGTGCGCTTCGTACAGGTTTCTCCGAACGGCGCCACGCGCGATCTCCCCGTCAATTCAGAGTTTGAAGAGCGATCCTACGACGTCCACCGATTCGGCAGCGACGTGTGGTTGTTCCACACCCATGGATTGGCTCTCTTGGTGCGAGTCGATGGCGAGACGCCCGGCGCAGATCCTCGGATCGTCTTCGAGGAGAACGTCGTGGTCTCTAGGGCCCCAGCCTACGGGGCGATGTGGCAGGACGTGCTGCTGATCGCGGATGGGGATGCCACGATCTGGCAGATCGATCGGCGCACCCCCGGTTCTTCAGCCATGGTGAGCGAACTGCGATACCGGAGTCCCGTGGCCGCGGGCCCAATCGTCGTGGGCAACGATCGGTTACTAGTCTTGGGCGAACACTTCTACTACGACCTTGTGGCCGAGACCGGTGAGGCTGTGGAACGCCGGGTGTTGTGGACTGCCGGTCCTTCTAGCGCGATCGACGTCGCCTTCAAGGGCGCATGTGGGCTCGCCTCGAACGGGGTTGGGGGAGGCATGGTCTCCTGGTTGAACCTGACCGATCCGGAGCATGTGCGATTCGGAGAGTCCGTGCGTCTTGCCTTCGCGCGCGTTGCGGCCGCCCCGGACGGCTTCTTCGTCGCTACGAACGGTCATAGAGGTACGCCGGATTTGATGTCCTTCCGATGTGGCGCCCTCGCCGAATCGTCCAGCCTAAGAGTTCCAGAGCCCATGGTCGATATCGTCGTTGTCGGCGACCAGGCCCTGGCCACCACGGGCTACCAGCTCAGCCATCTCGATCTCACGACTCCGCTCGAACCCGAGCCGATCGGCTTGTGGCCCTCCGCCCGCCTGGCTGCGGTCGCGCAAGATCTTGCGTACGAGGACGGCACCCTCGCCGTGCTGTTACCGGGCAGCATGCTGCTGGCCGAGTACACACCGCCGGATCCACCCACAGAACGCGCCACCGTCCCCGTTCCAGCCGGCGCAACCGACATCGCGTTGCTCGGCGGACACGCCTACATCGCGGCCCCCGGCGGCATCTGGACCTTCGACGTCCGAGACCCGTCCGCCCCACGCAGCCTCGGCTCGCTCGACATGCCCGGCACCCCGCGCTCGCTCGCAGCCGCACCCCCAGGCCGTCTCTGGGTTGCCGTGGACGACGGCGGTACCAGCTCCAGCGTGCGCATGCTGGACGTCCGACCCGGCACGATCCCCAGCGAACGCGCTTGGACGGCTGTCCCCGGCCGGGTAGCTTCGCTCGCCGCATCCGGACGATTGGCGCTCGTCGCGGCCGAGAATGCGGGCGTGCTCGTCGTGCTCGATCCACGTCCCTCGACCGGTCCGACGGTGTACTTGCCGGCACTGGCGGGCACGTTGTCGCGGTAGGGCGAGTGGCGAAGGTGGTGGGGCCATGGCGGGGTTGTGTACTACTAAGATCGGATAGCGATAGCGCAGCCACGCCTCGTTATGGCCAACGAACCGGGTACCTCATCGGCGGATGCAGCGGGGGCCGAACACTGACGACTCGATGCGACCGAGCACTTGGCTTGGACGAAACTCGAATCTAGCGCCGAACTCGCGAGGCCCGACCCTACGGCGGGCCATCGGCCGAAGCACTTATCCCAAGCTCGCGCCCGGTCTTCCCATCGCTGTACACCGTCACCGTCGTTGGTCCTGGCACGGCCGTTGGACCAGGCGGGCCTACAACAAAGATCGACGGTGGGAAGAACGTGCCAAGTCCACGGTACGCGAAGCGCCAGACACAGCCGGGATCTCCGGGGCCCAAGTCACGGTCGACGAGGCCGGGTCTCTCCGTCATGAATTCTTCACTGGTGAGCAATCGATAGGACTCTACGGCGAGGAACGGTTCACCCTCGAACGGAGCGAGAGTGACGCGGTGCGCGTTCAGTTGTTCCACCTTCAGTTGGCGGTCCGGAGACAGGACCTCACCGCAAATCGATGCGACGTCCAACGTCGCATCCGGGGATATTGGGCTTAGGTCCGCTGGAATCGAGGGTTTAACACCTGGCGTGCAGGCCAAGCCGGCCAATGAGATTCCCAATACCACGGCGGCCGTGGGTACAGCTATTCCCATGTGCGCTTGTTCTTGTTTGGCCCTCTGTAGCGTGCACGGCGGTCGACTAGGTTGGATGCCATGCTCACACACAGAAACTAGACTCTTCCGCGGCGCCTTGTTTCGGATTCCAGCTGCCATATGTCATTCCCTTTTTCGCGTCCCGGAACCCATGCGGTCCCACCTGTCGCCGGACGCTGACGCTGATTTGACCTCCGTCACCGCATCCTCATTCATGCGAAGCGATTCTCTTATACTGCTTCAAATGGCCGGAGCGTGCGGGATCGGAGTCGTACAATCACCCTCTAATTCTCATCCGAATCTATCGGACGTCCTAGCGAATATGCCCTGAGTACAGGGTCGCACGCGAGAGTACGCAAGCGGACTTCGATATCGAGCGTGGCCTCGCTCGCCTAAAGTACGGTCGACCAAGCTCTCGGCCCCGGCCGCGTGGCCTCGCTCTCGGAATCCGGCCGATTAGCGCTCGTCGCAGCCGAAAAGGCGGGCGTGCTCGTCGTGCTCGATCCACGGCCCTCGCAAGGTCCGCCGGTGTGTTTGCCGACTCTGGCCGGGCACGTAGTCGCGTTAGGGCGGGCAGCGATCGAATTAGTCGAGGGCTCGTCGATGCAACGCCCCGTCCCGACGCCTATGTTCCTTAGCCTGGATGAAGTGCCCGGTAGACGTTCGTAAGGTCGGGGCGCTGTGTGCGGTCGATTGGGCGTTGTACGACGAGCGCGTACGAGCCCTGCTGGAGGGCAATACGATTAAGCTAAAGCGAATCGATCACAGCGTGCTCTCGTTGCGCGCGGAGGGCACGATGAGGCTTGTCTGGCCGACCCAATTGAGCTCTCGCCATGCAGCAGCCGATCGTGACCGCGCCACCGTGAAGGTCCAGCAGCGCGAGAACAGCGGGCTGAATGCTACCGATTTGGTCGTGCGGTGGAACGAGGAACACCGCTCCGAACCTGTACGCGTGGGGATCGTGGAGCACGCCAACAAGTAGGTGTGCGTCCGGTGGCAGCCAAGCAATACATCGCGATTACCCAGCCCTGACTTGGCCCTAGTCAGGGGCTGAGTGCGTCGGGGTCAGGGGTTCGCAACCGGTGTATGTAGGTATCAAAGTAAGTCGATGCAGTGAGAGCGGGAGGTGGGAGCAAGTATCGTTGGGGGTCGTGCGACTGAGACCTGCAGCTCGGTGTAGATAAGACCGGGGCCGGAACGAGAAGCACAAGGCGGTGCCAAAGGCAGCGGCGAGCCGTCCTTCGCGTTCGCTAGGACTCGCCGGCACGTTCGGCACTCGACAATATGCGGACGACGAATTCGCTCAGAGGAGCCTTGCATGAGCCACGCAATCTACCGACTCAAGGTCAGCCTGAAAGGTGCGAAGCCGCCTATCTGGCGCCGCCTCGAGGTCCGCGACGACACGCCTCTCAACAGGCTGCACTGGATCATCCAAGTGGCGATGGGATGGGAGGGAGGCCATCTCTACGAATTCGAAATTCGGGGGCTACGCTACACCGATGCAGAGACGGCGTCCCTCGACGGAGACGAGACGGCCGATTCCGCCGTGTTGGGCTCTCTGATCCGTGGCGCCACGGACAAATTCACGTACACGTATGACTTTGGCGACGACTGGGAGCACCAGGTGTTCGTCGAGAAGCGCCTGAAGTCCGAGCCGGGGGCCGAGTACCCGCGCTGCGTCGCGGGCAGACGCGCCTGCCCACCCGAAGACATCGGCGGGGTGTGGGGCTACGCTGACCTGTTGGCCGCGCTCGAAGACCCGACGAATGCCGAGTACAGCGAGGTGCTCGAATGGGTCGGAGAGGCCTTCGATCCGGCGGCCTTCGACCTGGATTCCGTCAACCAGGATCTGCGGGGGATGCGACGGCGCTGAGCGGCCCGGCGGGGTGGATCGGAGTGAAGAGAATGACGAGAGGTGAAGGGCGCTAGGGAATCGTAGCCCTGGGCACGTAAACACGAAGCGGCGAAGGCGCAGGAGCCGGCGCCAGGGTCGGCGAGGGGCCGGCCAATTGCGTGGCCGTCGCCGATGGCACGGGAGGCGCAACCGTTGCCGGGCTGAGGACTAGAACCTGGGGCACGGGGAACGGTGCGTCCGAACTGCCGCCGTTATGGTTCAGGACAGCGGCCACGGCTCCGGAGAGCACGGGCTGCGCACCGACCTCCGAGGGGCGGACCTGGAAGGTGGCGCACGAACTCCACAACCCCCCAGCCCGCGTCCTCGGCCCCACATGCTTTCTCCGTGAGAATCACCACCAAGATTCGGTTGATTGCGGACGGACGGAGAATTGCTGGCTGATGACGGCGGGGCAGCCGCCGAAGAACGCGCGTGCCGGCAGCAAGTCAGCTCCACACCCTTGTTAGATCGGCGTGGACGGTTGGGGGCTTTCGCAAACGGGATTCTACAATGTGTTTCTGCACGCCGACTGCTGGATCCTGATCGAGGAAGAGGTCAATGGAACGTAGGTCGCTCGCGTTGAGAGTTGTGAGTGCCGCCACCCTCGTTATTGCGGTCCTTGTCTGCACCCTGGGGTGGCGCCGGCCATTTCGCTTCAGCGCAGAGTCGTCCGAGGGCGTGGCGACGGTCTCGGCGCAGGCGACTATGATCAGCGCCGTTGCCGGTCGGCAAGCGGACCCGGTTGCGTCGCCGCGTTGGACGCGGACGGCGGGGCGCTCCGCTCCCGATATCTCGCCCATAGCGACCGGGTTAGCCCGCGACGGCGAAGTGGCTGCCATCTATCAAGAGTACCGAAGATATGCCACCGATCAGCCGCTCACGGCGGGCGCAACGGCGGTGTCCTCCATGGCGACGTTGCGGGCACGTGAATCCGGTCCAAACGCAGACGCGACCTGGGCCCCGATTCAAACTGAAGCCGCGGCGTTACTGTCGGGCTCTCCCGTCTGTTCAGCGCCTCAAATCCTACGCGATCAGGCCGCGTCGATTGCCATGGACACGTCGATCATCAAGCAATTGAGTCAAGCCTCGGTCGTGTCCGCCAGGTTCCTGACGCGGACCGAGATTCGGCATATCGGATATCGTGAGCACGTGCCAGGTCGGAGTTCCTGTTGGTGGTTGATCGAATTGGCAGGAGTGTGGACTCCAGCTGTTCCATTTCACGCGGATCCCAAAACGGACGCTTCCTTCCTGCCATTCGACGCTGTCGTCCGGATCGCCGTCCATCCGGTGAGCGGGGACGTCGGGCCGCGTTCGGTGCAACACGCAGGATCCGGAACCGGCCTTTTTCCGGCCAATCGAAGGAGGAGACCTGATGAAAGCCTGCCCGGAGTGTGATTCGGATCGACAGTACCGCTACGAGAAGACATTGTCCGCACAGGGTGGGTACGGGCCCGATATGCTACCGAAATTGGGAGCGGGCATGTTCAAGTCGGCCACATTTGTACCCGTCGTATGCGCAGACTGCGGGTTCATGCGCTTCTTTGCGTCCGCCGACGCGAGGGGACGGCTGGAAGGGTCCAAGAAGTGGACCCGCGCTTGAGCACAGGCGAAGGAAAGTACCGCAGCTAGCCGTTCACCGGACGATGGCTCCGTACATCGACCTCGGCGGTGTCATCGCCAGACCCCTGAGGACGACGAGGATCTGGCGGTTGAGCGCGCGGTAGATGGAGGGAGGGACCGGATGCCGGTGAGGCACGTCAAGACGACGCCTGCTGCAGGGGCCGTGAGCGCCCTCGCCGTGCTGGCTTTGGCCGCCTGTTCAGCGGTGACCACCACCATCCCCGCCCACGAGAACGAGTCTGCGGCCGCGGGATCCGGCCAACGAGATCACGAAGACTGCGGCTTCGTTAGCCACAGCATCGGGCACGCCCCGGCAGTCGATGATCCCGACGGCGCATTCGCCGCGGCGACGCTGGTCGCCGGTGTCGAGGTCGAGGTGATCGACGCCGCCTTGTTCGATACCGAGACGGGGCGTGTGCCACCCGGGCTGCACCCGCAGCATAACGAAGATCTGGAGGCGTTGGAGGTATCCATGGGCGAGCTTGAAGAGAGGGCAGAGTCCGCGGACGACGACGAGACGCGAGCCATCGACGCAACGCTAACGGCCATGCATCAAGAGTGGGAAACGTATCGGCAGGCCGAGAGAGCCTTCGTGCCCAACCACCTCGTCGTACTGCGCGTGGATGAACAACTCGGTGTGCTGTCGGGATCGACGGACGTGCGGCGCATCGTGACGCTTGTGCCTGGTGGACGGGCCATCGCAACGGAAGGGCCGCATTCGGGCTGCGCGTTCGAGCACCAATTTTTCGGTCCGGGCATCGTGCACTTTGATGCAAATGACCGAGGCGTGGTCCTGCTTTACGACTATTCGGCGAGCTCTTGGCATGAGTGGCCCGGCCTCGCGCGCTGCCGCCAGCGAGCGGAACGCTTGACGGAGACGACCGGCGAGCGCGCGATCTGCCTCGACGCCAAGCACTTCCTGCCGTTGGACACCGATGGTACCTGGCAGTGGCATGGCGTACTCGACGTCCAGCTTGTGGACGAAGAGCAACTGCGCGCGTGGGTCGGCGGCAGATAGGGGTGATCCCCGGCCTACGGGAAGACAACCACAAGCTCTCTCGGCGTAGCGACGTTTTGGGGCGTCGTCAGTTTCGATTGGTCGTCCGAGAACTCCCACCGCAACGTGCAATCGGGACGGCGGAATCGACTCCGGAGAGTCGAACGAGTCCGACGCCCAATCCAAACGTAGTCGGAGCCGGCCGATTCGAGAGACGCTAGTGTTGGTGTGATGAGAGGGTGACAACGGAGGCGAGGGCATTGGAGGTCCGCGTGCAGAATGCGTCAACCCAGGAGCGACGTCGTACGCTCGCAAAGCTGCTTGCCCCATACGTGGCCGTCATCGTGTTTTGGAGCGGTTTCGGCACGGAATGGAGCAGTGCCTGGCTCGCGATCCTCGCCTATCACGCGCAGATTCTTTTTTGGGCGCGAGGCGAACTCCGCGCCCATCGGTGGCCACAATGGAAGCGCCCACACTCCCTATTCATACTGGCCGCACCCCCCGCGGCGGCAGCAGGGCCCGGCCTCTACCTGCTCGCCCCGTTCGTAACAAACACAGACCTATCGCAATGGCTGGCGGCTCACGGATTGTCGGGCGCGGCGCTGCTGCTGATGATTCCTTACTTCGGATTCGTTCATCCCGTTCTCGAGCAGATCCATTGGCGACCGCTCCGGGAACGGACCTGGCTCGCCCATCCCGTCTTCGCCGGATATCACATGATCGTGCTCTACTCGATTCTCGGGCCGCCCTTCTTGCTCTTGTGTTTCGTCGTGCTCGTGGCAGCCTCCCTGATGTGGCTCCAGATGAACAGGCTCTCGAAGGGCATGAGCCTGCCGATTGCAACGCACATCCTTGCCGATACTGGAATCATCGTGGGCGCATGGGTGAGGACGGTGGGGTAGGTCGACGATGCTCGTTGTCCCAAGCTACGATGGCACTCGAGCTTCCTATCGGTGCGCACGGCCTGGAGGCGTTCGGAGCGGGCCGATCCGTCTCGATCTGGCGATGCCGCATTAGAGGTTCTGTCGCTGCGCTCCGGCGCCATAGAGCGGCCATATGGCACGGGCGAGACCGAGACGCTGCTTTGGGCCGCCGAGGATCGTCGATGGTTCATGGGAGGCGCCCGCGCCCAACAAGCTTCGCGCGAGACAATACGATGCCGAATTCAAGTTGACGCTGCGCTGGCTCACGTGCCTTCAATCGATAGCCGCATTACCGCACGATACGGGAGTGGGTAACCGCTCAGTCACGCCATCCGGTTCCCAGCCGTACGTGACCGATGCAACGATGCATAGGTGAAGCGTAGACCGCAGGAGGTCGCCGTGACTCGTCTTTCAGCTAGCGAGTGTTCCGTGCCGATTGCCGCCCTCTTTCGTGCCCTCCTGGCCTCGAGCAGCCTGGCGCTCATGCTGGGCGCGTTGCCCGCTGTCCCCTTCGCTGTCGCGCAGGAATCCCCTTGCCCGACGTTCGCGTCGTCCGTCGGCCGGCTGGGCGGCGTGACGGCGGACGTCGCAGTCGCGGAGGGTCGCGCTTACCTTGCCGTCGGAACCGGGATTCGCGTCGTGCCACTCGACGGGGTGAGCGGTGAGGAGCCGCTGCCCGTCGAGTTCGGAGCAACCGCGGAATTGCGGTTGCCCGCAGTGGTTGCGGACTTGCAGGTCGACGAGGAGCACGGGCTCTTGGTCGCGGTCACGAAGGCGGGTGGGCTACACGTCTACGGGCTCGAAGGCGATCTGCCGCAGCCGCTGGCCGCCGTGACCCTGGGTGCGGAGGCACCGGACATCGCGCTATGGGATGGGCGGATCTTCGCCCATTCGCCTCGTGGAATTGAACCGCGACTGCGTGTGTTCTCGCTTGCCGCAGATCCGTCTGGCGGGGCGTCACGGCTCGTTCAGGTCGGTAGCTTGGAGCATCCGCCCGCCGGCCCCTACTTTATCCACGAGGGCATGCTCTATGCCAACGATCACCTGCTGCCTTCGCGGGAGCGCGGGATCGTGGCGATCGACGTCCGCAACCCGGCCGCGCCCGTCGTGACCGGCGGTGTGGCCTTCGAGGGCCGGCTGCGGGACATGACCTTTGGCGATGGGCTCGCGTACGGAGCTACCTTCGGGAGCGGACCGGTCGTCTTCGACCTGAGCGATCCCACGCGGCCGGAGCCGATTGCCGTCATCGAGACGCCGCGAGCAGGGCTTGAACACGTCCTATTGACCGGCTCGATGCTCATTGGATCCTCCAGCAGCACGCTCTACACCTATGACCTGTCGGATCCACGGTCGCCTGTGCTCCATTCGCTCCACAGCCGAGGGGCCACGATCCGAGGCCTCACGCTCGACGGCGCGCGACCGGTAATCGCCGCGGACGGACTCCTCGAGGTGCTCGCAGGTGGGTTTGCCGGATCACAGGCGACACGCGGGCGCTACCTGTTCTACGCGCGAGCGAGTTACGGCGGTCGCGGATCGTTGTTGCGGATCGGTGATCGTCTCTTCGCCGAGTCCCTGGGCCAGTCGCTGCACAGCCTCGCCTTCGATGGCGACGACCAGCTGCGCGAACGCGGCGCGGCGTTCGTGGGGTGGAGCCGTATCTCGCTCGACCTGGTACAGGGTCGCCCCGGCTTGTTGTGGGCCACCGGTTCGAACGGCTTCGTGGGCGGCCTGGTGGCGATCGATGTCGGCACCGAAGATAGGCCGCACGTGCAGTCGAACATCGCGCTACCCGGTGCGCCCGGCGCGCCCGCTGTCCTGGCCGACCGTGTGTTTGTGAACCTGAGCCTCACGGACGTGCCGCTGCCGGAACCGGCGGATGGCCTTCGTCTCGCCGTATTCGACGCGACCGATCCGTCGTCGCCTGTAGTCCTCGACGATATTCGTCCGCCAGGCACCATCCTGGCCTTCCATGGCACGGTCGGCTACCACAAGCTCGGCAGCGAGCTTCGGCCGATGGAGCTAACGGATCCGGCGGCGCCGGTCTTCGCCCCTCCGATCGTGCTGGAGGATCACGTGAACGATGCGCTCGTCCACGGCGGCCGCCTCCTCCTGGCGACACGTAACGGGCTCGAGGTCCTCGATCTTAGCGATCCGATGGCCCCGCTGCGCATAGGACGGGTCGAGGTCCCGGGCAGCATCCTGGCACGAGACGGTCACTGCCTGTTCCTGGCGGATGCGTCGCGGGCTGTTTCGTCCCAACCCGTCGTGCATGTTCTGGAACTGGACGCCGAGGACCTGCCTCGTATTGTCGGGCAGTTGCCACTTACAGGTATCGCAAGAACCGAGGGCATTGATGGCCTGGCCGTGGCGGACGGCCTGCTCTTCGCGGCCGCGCCCGACATCCACATCCTCGCGCTCGATCGTATCGTCCCGACGGCCACACCCCTGCCGAGCCCACCGCCACCGGCGCTGCCCCCGCCGAGCCCAACAGCGATAGCCACCGCCACGACCACGCCTGTGGTGCCCGTGCGCATCGCGATCCCGTGGGCGTTGCGGTGAACGCGGCCCAACGGTGGGCGTGATCGCTTGGTATGCTCGAGACACGCTGCCGAATTCGGTTCTTCCCGGCCGATTCGAAGCGCGCATCCTGTCCGTCGTCACATCTCTCCAGCTGCGGCAGTGCCCGATCTTCGACATTCTCGTCCAATCGCGGAAGGCACATGTCTACGGATCAACTCCATCGTCGCGCAGCCCTACCACGTGATCTCGCGCTCTTTTACTGCGTAGTTGCGCTGTCGATCGTCGTCTTGGGTGGATGCGCCAATCGCGTCACCTCGCCAGCGCGCGGGGCGGGCGCATCCAGCGCTCCCATGGAGACGGATGACGCAGGCAACTCGCCGACCATAGGTGAGAGTGGGCTAGCGATGACGTACCGGCAAGGAGTCGGCGGAAAGCGAGACCAACGTATGCAAGCCTTCTTCGGCGAAGAAGGAGGAGAAGAGTATCTATTGCACTCAGGACTCGAGCCCAGTAGCGATATCGTGGCCTACTACTCGGTCAAGGGCTCCGAACGGAGGGCCTCATACCTGGTCGATCGTCATGAGGTTGTCGCCAGGCTCGAGGCGCCCCTTCCCGATCCGCTCGCGTATCGGGTGGCCGGTCAAGCCGGAGATCCGAGGCTCCTAGTTGAGGGACGCCCGATCATCGCCGGGTCCGGGAGGTCGTTAAGAGTGGCGCCCAGCGACCTATCCCAGGCTCTCCTCATGGGCTGGATGCGCGTCGTTGGGAAAGGCGAGGTGTGCAGCGCGGAAGCGGTACACTATCAAATCGATCGCGACGCGGTGTACGGCGTTGATGGCGGCGTCATCGACCTTTGGATCTCCGCCGACAACATCACGCTTGGCGTCGAAAGCCGTGAGTCAGATGGCTCCTTGTTCTCTGGCCTGTGGTGCCAATCGCGACAGGCCGGAACGCCACGTCCGGCGTTGTACAGCGAGTTGTCGACACCGGTCTCGCGCCAGCACTTCCGCTACCAAGCCTTCGATCGCACGAATGCAGCATCGCTGTTATTGGACCATCTCCCGGAGGGGATAGGAAACGTTTTGGCCGCTTCAGAACGATCGCGGCTGTTCATTGCAAGTGAGTGGTCCGAGCGGCTTGTCCGTAACGAATGGCGACGGAGCCAGTCGACGAGGTGGCTTCTCGTGGAGCAGCTCGCAGGTTCACATGAGGAACGTACCGTCGCCTTGGGGCCAGACAATGCCCCTAGCCTATTCGCCCGTCTGTGGCCACAGGCGGTTGTCGCGACGTCCGTTGTCGAGCCGGTTGTCAGCTCCACGGAGCGGTCGCATCCCTCCGTCGCTTCGATCTCGGTTCCGCCCTATTCCGGGATCGCGTGGCGAAGGGACGATCTAGTTTGGCTGATCGCCGGGACATGGAACGCCGAGAACCGGGACTGGAGTATTGACGCGCTTGAGCAACTAGCTACCGAGAGTTCACTCGTGCGTGCAAGCATGGCTGTCGGACGAGACAGGGGGGACTCATGGCCAACTCTAGCAAATTCCTGTAACCCTTAGTCAAGCCGCGCCCCGCCCGCAACTCAATCGTGAAATACGGTCGCATTCGCCACCTCCGATCCAACGTCGCCTAGGCTTCCGCGATGGAAGGTGCACTTCGAAACACCATAGACCTACCCTGGCCGGAACACGGATACGTCGAAAGCGACGCATCCAACCTGTACTTCTGGAGTGCGCGATCTCTCTGGAAGGCCGCCTCGAGGCTTCCTGTGGAACAAGTTCCGCTTGCGAGCTTCGACTGGACCAACGACAACTTCCGGTGCAATTCGCTGAGCGAACCGCCGCTTTGGCGGGACCTCGGCGATCACTTCAAGAAGATGCTCGCGGCCGATCTTCAATACCCGATCGTCATCAGCGCTGACGGTGACGTCATGGACGGGATGCACCGCATCTTGAAGTGCTATGCGTTCGGCTTCGACTCGGTCAAGGCGGTGCGCTTCACGCAGGATCCGGAACCCGACATTGTCCGGCCAATCGAATAGCGTGGCCCGAAGAGGGCCGGCATGCGGCATGTGGGTAGCTCGTTGGTTCCGACTACGTTCAAGGGAGTGGATGACGTGAAGAAGTGTCTCGTGGTGACCCCAGGCGGCGGAACGGACTACGACTGGTCCGCGGATCACACGTTCGTGAAGGTGTCCGCCGAAGACACGGGCGGTGCGTACACGCTCATGGAAGACAATCTGAAGCCCGGCTTCGCCTTGGGTCTTCATCGCCACGACTTCCATGCCGAGACCTTCTATGTGCTGGAGGGTCCCATCGATTTCTACGTGAACGACGCGTGGATCTCGGCTGAGGCCGGCACCTGCATTCACGTGCCGCCCGGCGCTCCTCACGCGTGCCGGCTTCCGGCAGGTGCGACCGGACGGATGTTGATGATCTACCAGCCCGCGGGTTTCGACGGATACCTTGCCGAGCTTGCGACCTTCTCCGCGTCCGACTTCGAGAACCCGGCCAAGATGAAGGCGCTGAACGCCAAGTACGATCTCGTTGAGCTTGGCCCGACGCCCGATGCCGGCTAGCCGGGTACTCGGGTCGTACCGGCTTGAGCTGGATCACCCCTATAACCCCGGCGGCGCAACCGTCGCATCACCCGGCACGACGAGGTCCTGGCGATCTAGCGGGGTGGCTCACGCGCAGATGCGCCGGGTGTGCGTTCACCGACGGTGGAGAGACCTCCACCATCATGCCAGGCGGCCCGCCTCCGCGTGGGGCATGATAGGGCGACGTTGGTGGGGTGGCGCTGAGATCGGTCTCACCAGGTGGTTGTTTCGCTCGAGAACTGGTGATACGCTGGCTAGGAGTAGGGAGCGTGGCGACATGGTTGAGTCGGGTCTCGAAATAGGGTGAGTTTCCTTACCGTCATCTCCAGGTGGCCCGGAGACGGGGTGTGGCCTGTCTTTTCGGGGCTTTCTGGCGGTAACGAATAGGGTCGTTATGTGGACTGCATGAACCGCCCAATAGGGAGTTGCTACTGCAACCCCTTATAAGGCTCTTGGCCTTATCGGTAGCCCGTCAACGTGGGGTAGAATTCTAGCCTTAGAGCTCGAACACGACGCGCTATCACGAGGACGACCCCGATCAAGTGGGTACGCGAACACTCATCGACTCTGGGGCCCATGAATCGCCATCGCTCACGCCGTCACCCATTGGCAAGTGATAGGAAACGGTGAATGCCCACATTCTCTGAGGCACTCTTCGACAAGGGTCAGCGGCCAACGCCGGCTCTCGCGAACTACGTCCTAAATAGGCTGCACTTTGCAAGCCTCGTTGCGTTCCTCCAGATTGCGATCGTTCATGGAGCCAAACTGGAGCTTGAAAGACAATCCGTCCCAGCCAACTCCGCTGGCGAGTCGACAGATGAATTCATTGACCAGTGGCGCAAACTAGTAGCTGATGTTCCGTTGGATGACCACTACTACCTTGTTCAAAGGATGAACCTGAGCCTAAGCGTCGACTTGTTCCTACACTACGTCATCGGCATGCTTCGTGCTGTGTTCGAGCAACGCCCGGAGATGTTGATCTCATCCGAGAAGGTCACAGTGCAGGAGGTCATGAGCCATCCGAGCATAGACAGCTTCAGAGAGATGTTGGCTGAGCGCAAAGTGCAATCGCTCAGCTACAAGAGCTTCGCGGACTTGCTTCGATTTCTCCGCAAGCAATATGGAGTAGCTCTGTCGTTAGATGCGGGCATAGAAACGCGAGTCGCCAAGGCGATCCAGGTGCGAAATCTGCTTGTGCACAATGATGGCATCGTGAACAACGTATACTTGCAGCGGACGGGTGACACTGGCATTGCGGACGGCGAACGGTACCCGCTCGACTCGTCCTTCGTGGCCCAAAGCTTGAGCGCCATGCATTCAGTGGTCCTCTCGATCGAGTTGGAGCTCGTGGACCATTTTTCTCTCAAGCTGATGGATAGGGAGGCTCTCGACAACAATCCGAAGTTGCTGCGGGGCATACAGCTACTTGTATAGGGGTTCCGTGCACTCACATCAGGTCATATGTGCGTCCCATTGGAGCTCTGCTGCTAGACGGTCAATATGACCCTCCTTTTCAGGACATTCCTCGACGTCGGTGACGGCTACGGTAACTCCGCTTGATTCGCTGTCCCGAAACTTGGTACACTATTCAACGTCTACGAAGCAGCGCGCCTACATGGGTTTCGGGACGCTTGGATAACTATGCTCATCGGATACGCACGGGTCTCGACCCACGAACAACAACTGGACCTCCAGCTGGACGCCTTGAAGGCGGCCGGCTGTGTGCGTGTGTTTCACGACACAGCCAGCGGGGCGCGGGCTGCGCGACCGGGATTGGACGATGCTCTCAACCACGCGCGAGAAGGCGACACGATCGTCGTCTGGCGGCTGGATCGGCTGGGTCGGTCGCTGAAGCACCTCATCGAAGTGGTGACCGCGCTTCAGGAACGTGGCGTTGGCTTCCGGAGCCTTGAGGAAACGGTCGATACGACCACCTCCGGTGGCCGGCTCATCTTCCACGTGTTCGGTGCTTTGGCCGAGTTCGAGCGCAATCTCATCCAAGAGCGGACACAGGCGGGGCTGGCTGCGGCACGAGCTCGAGGGCGCAATGGCGGGCGGCCGCGGAAGCTCTCGAAGCAACGGGAAAAGCTGCTCTACCGGCTCTACGACGAGCGGGAGCATACTGTGGCGGAGATCGCCACAATGATGGGGATCTCGAAGTCGGCGCTGTATCGGTATCTTGATCGGCGTTCAGATGTGACGTGAACGTGCCTCATAGGCGGGTCGCCGTTCTGCGAGATGCCTCCGCTGCCCCAATTGATCCTCGAGGCTCAGAATATCGTGAGCGTGATATTTGCCGTTGTTCACAGTCTCAGCACCGTCTGAGGTCTAGGATCAAAGTCGCCCCACCGTGAGGGCGTGCGTTCTTCCCATGGTTGCTCCCGGAACCCTGTGTTGCGGCAGGAATGTCATCATGGCGGTACCACACGAGAGAAGGGCCTGCCCATGAAAGACCCTACCACCGACAGATTTTCAGCCATCGAGCAGGGCCTGGGATACATCTACCAGCCGCGGCTCGCCCTTCTCCGTTTGATGGAGTTGCCGGAGAACACTGCCGTCTTCCTGGAGAAGGACGATGATCTGGACTTCGTAGACAAGGACGGGAGTAAGCACCTCGCATCACTCAAGCACAAGGCAACCGGCGATCGCCTGACCGACTTGTCGACCGACTTCTGGAAGTCCGTCCGTATCTGGCTGGCGCGATACAAGCGCGACGGCTGCGTCGCATCGAACATGCGCCTCTTCCTGTTCACGACAGGCACGGTCTCGGATTCTTCGTTCCTGAAGGCATTCCTGCCGGGCCAAGGCAACACGGGCGACCGATCGGAGGCGTTGGTTGAACAGGCGCAAGAAGCCCTTAGCAGGTCGAAGTCGGACGTCATCGGCGACATCAAGAAACAATTTGACAAGCTGACCCCGACCGAAAAGCAGGACTTCCTGGATCGCATCCTGATTCTCGACGGCAGTCCCCGGATTGAGGACATCCCAGAGAAGATCAAGGACAGGCACATGCGCAGCATCCGGCGCGAGCACCGAAATGCCATATTCGAGCGGCTTGAGGGTTGGTGGAACGACGAGGTTATCATGCAACTGACCGGCAACAGGGGCGAAGGAATCTTCGGCTTCGAGGTATCGGACAAACTTTCCGCTCTGTCCGAGGAATACAAGATGGACAACCTGCCCATCACGTTCCGTGGGAAGGAGCCTCCCGCCCAAATCGACACAAAGAGCGACCCCCGGACGTTCGTGATGCAACTGCGGGAGATCGGAATCGGCTCCAGCCGCATCCGCAACGCTATCCTGGATTATTACAGGGCATTTGAACAACGGTCGGAGTGGGCGCGCGAGAACCTACTGGTGTCGCGAGAGATTGAAGACTATGAAGACCGCCTTGTCGATGAGTGGAGCCGATACAGGGATTGCGTATTCGAGGATCTTGACGAGAACAGCGCCGAGGACGTGCTGCGACAGGCCGGCAAGGAACTGTACAGGTGGGCGGACCAGCAGAGCGGCAATGTCGAATCGCTGCGCATCCGGGCACGCGTTACCGAACCCTATATCACCCGCGGTTCCTTCCACATCCTCGCCGATGCCGCACCTGCACCCAGAGTATTCTGGCACCCTCGGTTCCTCGACCGCCTCGGCAAGGTATTGGGGGTATCCAAGTGAAACGTTGGGATCAGCGCCCTTTCGAGTTACGGAACCTGTTCAACCCCGCCTTTTGCGGTTTGGTCCTGTTCCGCGCCATGCAAGGTTACGGAGAAGTAGACCCCCGCGGCATGCCCTTCTCGCTCTCCCTGCTCGTCATGCCCCTGTGCCTGCACAAGGATTCGCGCGAAGTGATCGCCGCTAGTCCCCGGAGCTACCTTCTGAAGATCACTGAGAAGAATCCGCAGTTGCAGGTGGGTTTCGCCGACAGGACCACCGCGATGCTGCCCTATGCGTTCGAGGGCTTCGGCCTGCTGATGGAAGGAGGCTGCATCACGGTCGCGGATGACGGACGTTTCCACACCGTCCCCGACAG
>JAJCYU010000320.1 GCA_029262755.1 Anaerolineae bacterium | reverse complement strand
ACCGAACGCGGCGACGCTCTACCTGCCGCTGGCATGGAACGCGCTGCCTTTGGTGTAGGAAAAAGCCCCTTTGCTGGTTTGACGAAGTGGCAGCCCTTTGGCCCCGGAACCGACGCGACTAACCCGATCGCGCCGGTTCCGGGGCCCAGTTCCACCAATCAGCCCGCCTACCCGTCTCCGCGCGCCACGGGAACGTAGAGCGGACCTCCGGCCGGAATCTCCGGCGTAGCGGTCGCGCGCGGCGCCGGCGGCGTTGCGACCGCAGTCACCGTCGCGGCCACCGTCGGCGCTCCGTTCGGCGTCGGCGTGACCGGTGGGCCCGCGAGGAGCGCGTCCAGGCGCGCGCGCAGAGCGGCCAACGCGGCGTCGCCGTCCGCGTCGAGGCCGGCGGCGATCAGCTCGCGGGCCTCGTAGGGATCGCGTTGCAGGTCGTAGAGTGCTTCGGCGCCGCTGTCGAAGCGGATGTACTTGTAGCGTAGGTCGCGGATGGCCTTGCCGTCGGACTCAGCGCCCATGCGGCTGCCGAAGCGTTCGCTGAACGCCCAGTCGCGCAGTGCGGGCGCGTCCGGTGACTCCAGGAATGGGCGCAGGCTGCGGCCGTCGATATCCGTCGGCCAATCGCCGACCGGGAGACCGAGCAGATCGAGGCTGGTGGCCATGAGGTCGACGGAGTGCACGAGGTGCGCGACGCGTCGGCCGCGTGCCTCGATACCGGCGCCGGCGATGATGAGCGGGGTGAGGATGCCGCCCTGGTAGAGCGTGCCCTTGGCGCTCTCGCGGGTGAACGGCGGGTTGACCGTGCGTGCGGGGGAACCGTTGTCGCCCACGAAGACGATCGTCGTGCGCGCACGCACCGCGGGGTCCATCTCGTCGAGCAAACGGCCGATCTCGGTGTCCATGGCCTCGACAGCGGCCTGGAAGAACGGCACGACGGCGCGGCCGCGCCCCGGCTCGCCTGGCGGCAGGTTCACCGAATGCAGGTCGTCCGGCGGGCGATGGAAGGGCTCGTGCGGCGCGTTGAAGGCCAGCCACATGAACCACGGCTGCGCGCCGCGCTCCGCGATCCACGCGCTCGCGTCGTTCACCTGCACGCTGGTCGCGTAGCCCGTCTCCAGCGCGGAGCGACCGTTCACCACTCGCTGGTACGCGAAGTAGTCGTCCACGTTGTCGATGGGGCCCGCGTGATATCCAAAGCCGTGGTCGTTCGGCGCGCTGTCGCCGCCGCCCAAATGCCACTTGCCGATGGCGGCATGCGCGACGCCGAGTGCCGGATGTGCGGACAGGACTTTCGGGATGATCGTCTCACGTAGATCCAGCCTTCCGGGAACCGTGCCGACCCCGTTGCGGAACCCGAATCGTCCGGTGAGCACCGACGCGCGAAAGGGCGCGCATACCGGATAGGCCCAGGCCTGCTCGAAGAGCACGCCATCGTCCGCCAGCGCATCGAGCGTCGGCGTGCGCGCCGTATCGGTCGCGACGCCATAGCGCGCGACGGCATCGACGCCGAGATCGTCGGCCACGATGATCAGGACGTTGCGCGCCTGCTCCTGGCCCGTGACCGACGCGAGGGGGCCGCCGGGTACGGCGCGTGTCACGAGAAGAGCGAGCAGCACGAGACCCGCGGCGTATCTTCGGGCAAGCAGCGACATGGAGGGCTCCGATGGCGGGGCGGATCGAACGTGGAGAGAGGCCGGCCGCAGGTGTGGTAGGGCAGGCTCCTGCAAGTTGGCGAGACCAGTTGTACTCGAAGTACATCGCCGGCAACGAACGCCAGGATAGGGACGGCGCGCTCGACGCGGATGACGTTGGCGGCCATCACTGCCGGCTATCCACCACGATGCCCGGCGCATCCCGCGCGACGTGGCCGACTCGGCTACGACTTCCGCAGCGCCGCCAGCTGATCCTCGAGAAAGCGGCGGTCCGTGTCGCTCGGCGCGAGGACGACGGCCTCCGTGTAGGCCGCGACCGCCTCCTCCGTTCGCGTCAACCGGCGCAACAGCGCGGCGCGTGTGGCGTGGAACAGGTGGTAGTGGTCCAGCGGTAGAGCATCGACCAGAGCGAGAGCGGGCGCCGGCCCCTCGACCTCGCCGACGGCGATGGCCCGGTTGAGAGCCACGATCGGCGTCGGAGCGATGGCGAGCAGCTGGCTGTAGAGCGCTACGATCTGCCGCCAGTCGGTGGCCTCCGCCTCGGAGGCATCCGCGTGCACGGCGTTGATGGCTGCCTGGAGCTGGTAGGGACCGGGGCGATCCCGCTGAAGGCAAGCGCGCACGATCGCCTGGCCCTCCTCGGCCAAGCTGCGGTTCCACAGGCCGCGATCCTGATCGCCGAGCAGCACCAGTGCGCCGCCGGTGTCGAAGCGCGCAGGCCGACGGGCCTCGAGCAGCAGCATGAGCGCCAGCAGGCCGGCCACCTCTTCCTCCGCGGGCATCAACGCGGCCACGGCGCGCGTCAACCGGATGGCCTCCGAGCGCAGATCCGCGCCACCGGGCCCGTCCGCGCCGGCGTTGTAGATCAGGTAGAGCACGGAGAGCACCGGGCGCAATCGTGTCGGTAGATCCTCCGGATCCGGTACCCGATAGGGAATGCCGGCCGCCTTGATCTTGCGCTTGGCGCGCACCAGGCGCTGCGCCATGGTCGCTTCCGCGACGAGGAAGGCCCGTGCCACCTCGCCCGTGCTCAGCCCGCCCAACAGGCGCAGGGTCAGCGCCACCTGCGCCTCGGCCGACAAAGCCGGGTGGCAGCACGTAAAGATCAACCGCAGGGAGTCATCCGGCAAGGGACCGGTTTCCGGCGACGTCGCGGGATCCGGCGAAGCAACAGGCGATGCCGTGATCGTCCGGAGCAGCTCTTGTTCGCGCGAGGCCCTACGCAGACGGTCGATGGCACGGCGACGGGCGGTGGTTGTAATCCAGCCACCCGGGTTCGCTGGTCTGCCTTCCACAGGCCAACGACGCAGCGCAACCGTGAAGGCCTCCTGCACCGCGTCCTCTGCGATATCGATGTCGCCGAAGACGCGGATCAGGGTGGCCACGGACCGGCCGGACTCCTCGCGGAATGTCCGGCCGATCGCGGCCAACGTGATCTCGTTCGTATCTGCGTCACCGGATTGGGTCCGGCCCATGGTGAGGCTCCAACGTGTTGCGGCCCGCTCTAGTCCTTGGCGAAGCCGGCGAAGGGCCACACTTCGATCGGCGCCGAGATGCAATCGGTTACCTTTGCCGCCCAACCAAGCGCTGCATCGAGGTCCGGCGCTTCGATGATGTAGAAGCCACCGATGTGCTCCTTTGATTCGGAGAAGGGGCCGTCGGTGGTCAGCAGTTCGCCGTTGTCGTAGCGCACGACCGTGGCCGTATCCGGCTCGTGTAGCTTGCCGGAGAAGACCCACGCGCCGCCGGCCTTCATCTCCTCCTCGAGCTTCTGGATCCGCTGCCACGACTGCTGCATCTGTGCTTCGGTCATCGGCTCGTGGACTTGGCCGGCAACTGAGTGAACGGACAAGAGATAGTGGGTCATCGGACTGCTCTCCTGGATGGGTGTGATTGTGGGCGTGCTTGTCGTCGTCGGCAGGCGACTCCCGCCTTCACCCTCTCTACGAATCTCGATCCGCGATATCGACAGGCCCACCGGATTCGATATCAGGCCCACCGGTTTCGACACTTTGCATGAGCATCACGAATGCGCATGAGCATCACGCGGGCACGGGGTCCTCGCGGTAGACCTCGAAGTTCACCTGCTCGATGTCGAAACCGCGGAAGCTGAGCAGCGCCAGAACCTGGAAGTACAGGCTGAGTGCGATCGGCTTGAGCGATGCCAGGTCCAGTGCGCCCAGCCCGATCTGTAGGGCGACGAAGCCCGTCGCGATGATGCTTGTCCAGACGGCATTGCGGACGGCGATCCCCATCAGCCGCTCGCGATCGGCGGGATCCTGATACGGGTCCTTACGCTTGCCGCGCAAGGCGAACAGCACGACCCCCGCGAGGAAGAGGTTCATCCCCGTCATGAAGACGATGTTCAGGTTTCCACCGAACCAAGGGTAGTCATGCCGTCCCACGAGGAGCACTTGCAGCACGAAGGCGGCGTAGACGAAGCCCGCCAAGACCAGCAGCGCAGGAGAGACGTGATCGAGAAGTCGCCGCGGCCTGAGATCGGCGCTGCGCGTCGTACGTGGGTCGGTCCGGCGTTGGAGGTTGAAGTACGCGAAGCCCGCACGCCGCGCGACCAGCAGCGGCGCCAATTGCAGCAGCAGAAAGCCGATGAGCAGCAGCTCGTTGTCCCAATCGACCCAGCCGCCGTTCGGCCATAAACGGTCGGTGACCGCGACGCCGAGCCCGACCGCCAGCGCTGCGCGGTTTAGCCGATCGTAGGTTCTCTGGGCCGCCGCCACGCGGTCGAGGGATACGGGATAGAGTCGGGGATGCGTGGCGGGCGGGTAGCTGCTCACGATGCGGCGCATGCGGGCGAGCACCTGCCGCGGGAGCACGTAGGAGATCAGCAGAACCTGGCTTAGAAACACGAGTTGAATCACAGTTCGAAGCCACGCGTCCGTCATGCTGTTTCCTCCGAGGTGTCACGGTTTCGCATTACGTCGCCGAATGCAATCCGAATCTCCGAATCCGTCGCGCCCGCGGCGCGCAGGCCATCGACCGCTGCACGCAATCGACGCACGACGGTGGCGTTCAGGTCGACGGCGCTGTTGGCCTTGGCATCCGGATGGACAAAGGTCCCGCGGTAGCCCTTGGTCTGGATGACGGCGTCCCGCTCCAACAGCTGGTAGGCCTTGGCGACGGTCTTGTTGTTGACCCGCAAGTCGCCGGCGAGTTGGCGAATGGAGGGCAACGGATCGCCCGGCCGGATCCGTTCGCTCTGCACCGCACCCTTGATCTGCTCGATCAGCTGCGTGAAGAGAGGCACGTCGTCATCGACATCGATGGTGATTTTCACACGCTGACCCTTCCATTGGCTTGTACCAGCTGTACCCAGGGTACAATAGGCTAGGCCTCACGTCAAGACGACTTGGGGCAGGGGTGGGCCGGAGCTCCGTCGCCCGCGTACAGCGCCGTAGGCAACGGCCGCGGCATCGTTGTTGTCCCCGCTCAAAACACGAGAACCTACGTCTCCTTGCACGTGGCTGTACGCTTAGGGGCGCGTGAGCGGTATCGGCACGTCGCCCTCAGGAACGCCAAGGAGGCGCACGAATGGCCGATTCACCAGCCCCCGAGACGGTTCAGATATTGGAGCGTGTCGGGCTCATCCCACACCCCAACGACGATGCTCATCCTCCGATCGAGCCGTATGTCAGCGACATCCTTCCCGATCTGCTCGCCAAGTACGAATGGCTCGGCCTCATCCTCGCGGTGTTCGATTCCGCGTCCGGGCTCGGGGAAAACCCACCTCCGCCGTCGATCCACGTGTTCTACGACCAGGCCTCGGGGCGCACCGGTCTACCGATGTGCCCGGATGCGATCACGTCCCATGCCGACGCCGAGCGTTGGCTCGACAGCCTTTGGCAGAATCCGCGTCAGGACTTTAACGTCAGCACACTCGCCCCGCAGCTCGTGCTGCAGGTCGGCGACCGTCACTATCTGGCGGTCACCCTCCAATTGGAAAAGGCACTGCTCGGCCGCATGAAGCACAACGAGCACTGGTCGGCCGACCTGAGCGCGATGGACGAGTCCTCCCTCGAGTTCGAGATTGTCAAGACCATTGCCACCGATTACATGGACATGACCTAGCACAGGGCCACAATGATTCGGACGGGCTAGCACTGAAGCATCCGCCGCAGCGCATCGGCACGCTTGCTACCATCCGATCCAGGATGACAAGATGCGAGTCCGAAGAAAGGGTAGTCCGGCGCACGTGGGCTGAACGCGCAGGACTGGATGATGAAGAAGGGCGGCAATCCAAGGGCAGCAATCCAAGGGCGGCGCGGATATCTTCCGCGCCGCCCTTGGCCATGTTTCAATGCATCACGCTGCTTCGAATCTCGCTGCTCGGTGCCCTTAGTGTTCCCGCACCTCGTACACGCGGATGCCCGTGATGTAGGGGCATTCCGACGCGATCTTCTCTGCTGCGTCCATGTCCTCGGCGTGGATGATCGAGCAGCCGGTGAGGGCGTCCGCGTCCCAGCCGAGTTCCGTGGTGCCGTCGGCGGTCAACTCGCGTCCGCCCGCAAAACCGATGTTCTGGACGGTCTGGTCGGCGATGGAGGCGAACCAAGCGTTCCAGCCTTCCATGATCTCCGGCGTGGGCATTTCAAATCCCATGTGCAGTAACAGGAACTTCTTCACGATGCGCTCCTCAAGGTGTGGGGTGCGTTGCTCGGTGTCGCGCGGATCCAACGCAATTCATGTTGCGTGTCGGGACGGACCATGAATCCGGCTGGCCGATCGCGTACATGGTTCCGACGTTCCGCTCGTTTCCCCACCCTAGCCGACGGCCGGTGGCCGGTCCAAAGAATGCCGTCCGACGTTGCGCTCGCGATAGCGCCCGCCTACGAAGGTAGCTGCCAGAGTCCGTGCTGCGTGCTGCCGACGAAGAAGATCGCGAACGTTCCGACGCCCGGTATCTCGAGCGGCGGATGCGCGATCATGGCGCCGGCCGCCTCGGCCGCGTCCGTGGCCGCCCGGACGTCGTCCACCAAGGCGTAGGGCCGCACGACCGGCTCCTCCGACTCGTGCATGGGCGCGCGCACGCCGACGAGGGTGCCGTCGCCCAAGGTGGCCGTGCGGGCGTTGCCCAGCTCCGCCCGTGGCTCGCCGAAGGTCACGCCGTGCGCCTGGGCGTACACGGAGCAGGCGACGTCGACTTCGGGGGTGACGATCTCGAGATAGTGGATGGACATGGGGTCTCCTCGATCGGTGCTTGGGATCCGTGGCAGCGGAGCGTGCGGCCGGCGCCGATGCATACCAGTAACGAGAGAAAAGGGCAACGACGGTCCGGGCCCTTAAGGGCTCGTCCGTCAACAATCTCACCAATTCGGCCGTCGCTGCATCCGCTGTGCCGGCCCGCTGTTCCTCAGCAATAGCGCAGCCATTCCTTCGTCTCAGCGAACCAGCACAGCGGCGCAGCAACGCCCTCGGTTGGCGACCTTGTTAGCGTTCGAGCCCAAAACGGAAGCGGAGC
>JAJCYU010000319.1 GCA_029262755.1 Anaerolineae bacterium | reverse complement strand
TCGTCGCCCGGGTCAGCCCGCAGCCCGGACATGGCAGCCCGAAGAGCTGGCGGGTGGGACACAGCGCAAAGTCCACGATGAAGAAGACACCGAGCAGCCCCAGTGGCAGCAGCCCGCCGATGAGCTTGCTGGCGAACACGGCGCGCCGCGAAACGGGCGCCGCTAGGAGCAAGTCCAGGTCGCGGGAAAGGTAGAGCGCCGCCAACGCCACCGTAAAGCTCACAAGGAAGCTGAGCACCAACGTACCGGACAACGTCGATGCGATCAGCACGTCCGCAGCTGTAGGATCTTCCGTCACGCCACCGATCACCCTGGTCATGCCCCAACTGAAGAGCAAGGACATGGACGAAAGGAAAGCGAGCGCCGCGAACACGACCGCATAGGTCAGCCTTCGCCACCGCGCTCCGCGTCGGATGGTGTTCCATGCGATCCGCCAGCGCGCGCGCACGAGCGACCGTGTCGTGGCGATGAAGCCCGCCGGTGGCAGGCGATCGGCGCGTAGCGCCGCCACCGTGACGGGCGGAAGCGCGTCCGGGGACGAAATGCTGGTCTGCGGCCCGTCGGTGACGCGCTCGTCAGGTTCCCGTTCGCTCACGCCAGAACCTGGGCGATCTCCGCGTAGGCGGCACCGCCGGTTACTTCAAGGAAGATGTCTTCCAGAGTGTTGTTGTGCTCGGCCAGTTCGCGCAACTCGGACATGGTGCCAAGCGCGATGACCTTCCCTTGATGAATGATCGCGATCCGATCACAAAGCCGTTCCGCGATCTCGAGGATATGGGTCGACAGGAACACGGTCGTGCCACGCGATGCCAGCTGGCGAAACACGTCACGCATCAAGCGCGCGCTGCGCGGATCCAGCCCGACCGTCGGCTCGTCGAGAAACATCAACTCCGGATCATGCACCAGGGCCGAGATCATCAACGTCTTTTGCCGCATCCCGTGCGAATAGCCCTCGATTAGATCGTCCGCACGGTCCTCCAGCTCGAAGAGCGGCAGCATCTCCGCGACCCGGCGATCGACGCGCTCCGGCGGCACCCGATACAAGCCCGCCACGAAGTGGATGAACTCGCGACCGGTCAGCTTGTCATAGAGGTAGGGCGTATCCGGCAGATACGCTACGGCAGCCCTTGCGGCCAGGGGCTCTTCCGCAATGTCATGCCCCGCGATCCAGACCTGCCCTGAGGTGGGGCGCAACAGGCCGGTAAGCATGCGGATCGTGGTCGTCTTGCCGGCGCCGTTGGGTCCGAGGAAGCCGAAGATCTCACCCCGGCCAACCTCGAGATCGAGGTGGTGGACGGCCGTCACGGAGTCGTAGCTCTTGCTCAAGCCCACGGCGCGTATCATCGGGCCATCGGCAGCTGGCTGGCTCATCGTTGGTTGTGCCCTTGCGTGGTGCAGGTGCGCAGAAGAGCGCCTACGCCGTGGCTTCCGCCCGGCGCCCGCCGAACCAGGTCTGCCATTCCCGCTTCTCCCAGACCACGAGCAGCGGTGCCGCCGTGAAGATCGAGGAGTAAGTCCCGCTGATCAGGCCGATGATCAACCAGAACAGGAAGCGCTCGAGCTGCCCCTGGCTGAACACGAAGATGGCCACCAACGTGAACAGAGCGGTCAGCTGCGTGTTGATCGACCGGTCCAGCGTCTGAATCACCGAATGATTGACCAGGCTCTCATAGGTGATGCCTCGCAACCGCCCGGCATTCTCTCGGATCCGGTCAAACACCACGATCGAGTCATGGACGGAGAATCCGATGATGGTGAGCAAGGCCGTGAGGAAGAGCGCATCCACCTCCCAGCCGTACAAGGCGCCCATCAGCGATGCCAAACCGAGCGTAATCAACACATCGTGGACCAGCGCGATGATCGTGCAGATGCCGTAGCGCATGGGATGGCTAAGGTGCCGGAACATCACGGTGAGATAGATCGCGACGGCAAGCGAGGCTAGCGCGACAGCCATCGTGGCGTTGCGCGTCACCAACTCGCCTACCGAGGCGCCGATGGATTCGAAACGCAGTTCTTCGTACGGACCAATATTCTCGGTCAAGGCCGTGGATAGCTCTTCCTTGCGCGAGATCGTGCTGCCGGAATCCTGCCCGTCCGCGCCCGCGACGTCGTTGATCGGCTTCGAGCGAACGAGGAAGCGGGAACCGGTTTCCGTAGTCGCACGAACGACCTTCACGTCCTCGATGCCCAGGGACGCATAGACGTCCCGGACCGCAGTCTCGGAGACGTCACGTTGCTCGAACGCAATGTCGTAGATCGTACCCCCAGTGAAGTCGATCGAAAGGGGGATGCCGTTCACGGCAATGCTGATCAGCCCGGCGATGATCAGGCTGAGCGACAGCCCGAAATACCAATAGCGCTTCTGAATAATGCGGAACATGAGGGCAGGCCTCCTGGCGTGCGGCAATCCGCGCGATTCTACCACGCGGTCTCAGGGCCAACAAGGTATTGGGCTAGCGCGGCGAGTACGGTTCGCGGCGCAACGCGCGCAGCATTCCACGCGGGCTCGGCACCGATCCCGCGAGAAGGTTGGAGGCGCGAAACAAACGCGCTGCAATGAGGACGACGGCAACGGACGCGGTCGCCAACAACCCGAGTCCGAGAACCACCTCCCACCATGGCACGGCACCTGCAGAAAGGCGAAGCATCATGACAAGCGGAGCCGTCGGCGGGAACAACGAAAGCGCCCGGGCCAGCGAGCCTCCCGGCCGCGCGAGGAGCGCCTCGACGAAGAAGAAGGGCGTCCAAGCGGGAAACAGCACGACGAAGGTCAACGGGCCGCTCTCCTGGAACGAAGGCACGAGCGCGCCAACCGCGCCCATCAGCGCAGCGTAGAAGGCATAGCCGAAAGCAAAGTAGACCAATCCGGCCAACAGCACGCCCGGCCCAAGACGGATCGCTGCCACGGCGGTGAGCGCTAGCGCGCCGCCTTGGGAGAGCAGCAGCCCACTGCCGGTCCAGATCGCCAGCTGCAGTAAGCCAAGGACACCGAGGCCAACGATCTTCCCTCCGAGCAGCAGACCGGCGGGCACCGATGTCAACAGCAACTCGATGACGCGATTCTCCTTCTCGGTGGTTACGCTCTGCAGCAGGAAAGAGCTTGCCATGAAGATCGAGGTGTAGAGCAGGGACGCAAGACCCAGGACCAAAAGGGCCGGGCCCGGATTCGCTTCCAAGTCCAAACCACCGTCCTCGATGTCCGGCTCCACCTCGGCGGGATCCGCCAACGCGACGGGTTCGAATACCTCGGTGCGGACGCGCGTTTGCGGAAGATCCAGGTTGGCCAATTCCTGCGCATCGCCGTCCGGCCACAACGCCAAGCGAAGCACGCGGTCGAGCTCGGGCGCATCCTCCGGAGGTCCGATCGTTTCACGCCACGTGACGACGGACCTCGAGGATGGGTAGTCGGCGGGCAGAACGTAGACTTTGTCGATATCGCCGGCACGCATACGTGCCAGCGCAGTCTCACGATCGGCCACAACCAGCAGCTTGGCCTGCGGCGTCTCACGCTCTGTCGAGGCTACGCCGTCCAGGAAGCCGCCCGGATCCACGATGGCGACGCGGGGATCGACGGCGATGCGTTGCAGGTCTTGGACGTCAAAGGCTCCGCCCAGGTCGGTTAAAGTTTGACGCGCAACGGTTGCACCCGCCACAGCCATGAACAGCGCGACCACCAATCCCACGGCCGGCAGACCGAAGGTCGTGATCAGGAAGCTTCGTCGCCGCAGGTGTGTCCAAAGCTCGGTCACGGCAACCAGGACGGCGCGTCGCCAAATGCCCGTCGGCTCCGCTCGTTTTCCGGCGTATGCGGCCGGGATCAGGGATCGTTGGCCCGCATGATCATCGCCCGGCGCGCGGGCTCCCATCGCGGCCGAGTTTTGGTCCTCGATGTTCGGTTCGCTGCCGGCGTGATCCGCGCCGTCCGCGTCTAGTGAACCACGCCTCAGCGGGCCTCGTCGCCACCAACGCCCCGGCAGGCGCAAGCCTCGCCCCAACACCGTGACGGCAAACACGCGACCGACGAACGCGAATGCGCCGATCGTTGCAAGCAAGAGAAGGATGAACGCGAGCAGGACCTGGGTGGGCGGCGCGGCCCCCAACGCAAGGCGCATCGGCATCGCGGCCGGTGCGGTCGGAGGAAACACGGACAAGAAGACGGCCGCGGGACTGGCGGGACGTAACAGCAGTAGCCCCATCAACGCGAACGGCAAGGTAAGGGTCAGGCTTGCGATACCCGCTACCTGCTGCGCTTCGCGCGGCTGCCCCATGATGACCCCGATCGCCACCATGATCGCTGCATACAACAGATAGCCAAGGACGAAGAAGCCGAGGCCGACGATGAGCCACGGCGCCCACAGCACGCGGACTGCTTCGAAGACGATGGGGCCGAGCATGAAGGCGGCTGCGGCGGTTCCGGCCAACGCCCATGCCCCCGTCTGCGTCAACCCCACAGCCCCCAGTCCTATCACCTTCCCGGCCACGAGCGCGCGTGGGTGCGCGGAACTGCTGAGCAACTCGAGCAAGCGTCCCGCTCGCTCTTCCGCCACCGCGGTCACGAGCATGCCCGTCGAGAACAGCACCGTGATCATGAAGACCATGGGCAACCCGAAGGCCACCCCGAGGGCGGCAATCAGTCCGGCGGAGGTCTGGGCTTCGACGTCCGGGGTGGAGAGTGCCGCGAATCGCAGCGTCGACGGTTCGCGCAGTGCGTCGCGGCGAGCGGCCGGCGCGGCGTCCAGGGTCGCGCGCAGGGAATGCTCCCGGAGCGCGCTGCGGAGCGCACGTGGGGTCTGAGCTTCCGGCACCGATCGGACCAATGCGCGGCCGTCCCCCTCCAGCAACGCGTACCCTGCCAGGCCATCTGCCAGCGCTCGCTCCGCAGCGGCTCGGTCGGCAAAGCGCTCCAGAGAGGGATCGAGTTCAGCGGCCCACTCCGAAGAGGCCACGACACCCCATGCTCCGTCCGGCTCGCGAGCCATGGAAGACGCCCACAGCGAAACCCCCGTCATCGCGGCCATAAACAGCGGCAATCCGAGCGTCGACAGCAAGAATCGACGGCTAAACACATGCCGCCGGTACTCGAATTGCGCGATGCGCAACGCATCGAGTCGGTGCGCGAAACGGGTCATGCGGTTGCGTCTGGCCCGGAGCGGGAGGGGCGGTCGTGAGATCGTGACGTCGATGAATCTTGCTCGTCGTCCGGCGAGGCTCCAGCGACGGCGATGAAGACCTCCTCCAGGTGCGGCGTATGCACCTCGAATCGTCGCAGACCGATCGCAGACCGAGCGGCGAGGGTCGTCAGCAGATCGTCGGGCCGCACGCCCGGCTTCAAGGTCAGCGCGAAGCCATCGCCGACCGGGACCGAGCGCGCAACGCCCGGCAGATCCTCGAGGGATCCGTCTGCCTCCACGAGCACGGAACCGCCGCCGAATTGGCGTCGCACCGAGCGCACGGTGCCCTCGAGCACAACCGATCCGCGTTGGAGCATCACCAGCCGATCACAGATTTCCTCGACCCGGTTCATTTGATGGGTGCTCATCACGATGGTGGCCCCCGCGTCGCGCAGTCGCAGCAAGAGGTCACGCATGCGCCGGGTGTTGACCGGGTCGAGTCCGGAGAACGGCTCGTCGACAATGAGCAGTTTGGGGCGATGGATGATGGTTGCGATCAACTGCACCTGTTGCTGCATCCCGCGACTGAGGGACTTGACCGGTTGCCCTGCGACATGGTCCAAGGCGAGTTGCTCGAGCGAGGCCATCGCGCGACGGCGTGCTTCCGCGCCTGTGATTCCTTTCAGTCCCGCAAGGTACACCAGGTTGTCGAGCACCTTGACGTCGCGATAGAGGCCGCGCTCTTCCGGCAAGTAGCCGATTGCATCACGCACGGTCGAGGGTCGATCCGAACCGAGAACGCGAACGCTGCCCGCGCTTGGGGACACGAGCCCGAGAATCATTCGAATGGTGGTGGTTTTGCCGGCACCGTTGGGACCCAGCAGAGCGAAGATCTCGCCTTCCGGAACCTCGAAGCTCACGCCATCTACGGCGCGCAGCGCTCCGTAGCGGCGGTGGAGGTCGCGCACCGCGATGGCCGGCGCGCGGGAACTCAGCGCTCTTGATCCTTGCTGCGACTGCTCAGGATGCGCACGAGGCCTTGGCGGATATCGGAGTTGGTCAAGATACCGACCACACGTTTGCCTTCCACCACCGGCAGAGCGCCCACGCGCTTCTCAAACATCAGGTTTACCGCTTCCGAGATCGTGGCGTCCGGCTCCACGGTGATGACCTCGCGTGTCATGGCTTCTTCCACGCTAACCCGGGCCATGAGCTCACGCACTTCGTAGCCTTCCAACGACGTGAACGGCGAAGGCCACCCACGCTCGACATCCGTCCAAGACAGGATCCCGATTGGATGCATCTGATCATCGATCACGATCAGCCGCTGTACGTCCTCGCGCTCCATCTTCGTCCGGGCGTTGGACAGGCTTCGCCCCGGTTCGACCGTGATCGGGTCGACCGTCATCCAGTCCCGCACCAATGGATTGTGCATGGCAAGTCCCCCGACCGAGCTCGGCCTAGATACCAAAGAGCCAGGCGAGTCGAGTGTTGTCCGCCGCGGTCGCCGCGCCCTTCGTGTCGCGCAATACGATGCGGTTCGTCAGGGTCAGCAGGGTGCGCGTGACCGTGATCGCGGTGAACAACGACGTGACGACACCCAGTGCCAACGTAACGGCGAAGCCCTTGACGATGCTCGCCCCGAACTGGTTGCCGAACCAGAACAAGATGGCGCACGTGATCAGGGTTGAGATGTTGCTGTCTCGAATCGAGGGCCACGCGCGCTGGAATCCCGTCTCAATCGCCCGCTGAACGCGCCGACCCGCGCGCAATTCCTCTTTCATGCGCTCGAAGATCAGGATGTTGGCGTCCACGGCCATACCGATCGAGAGCACGAAGCCCGCGATACCCGCAAGCGTTAGCGTCACCGGGAGCAGACGGAAGATCGAAAGCGTGAATAGCGCGTAGAGTATCAACGCGATGTCGGCCAACAGGCCGGGCCAGCGGTAATAGAAGAGCATGAACAGCAGAACGACGACCAATCCGATCAAGCCGCCGGTGACCGAAGCACGAACCGACTCGGCGCCGAGCGTGGCTCCGATCTGTGTCTGGCCAACCGTATTGAGCTTGAAAGGCAGAGAGCCGGAGTTGATCTGGAGTGCCAAGGTATCGGCTTCCTGCTGGGTGAAGTTGCCCGTGATCATGCCCTCGCCACCGAACGCATCGTTGAGAGGCGGGGCGGAGACAATCTTCTTATCCAGCGCGAACGCCATGATCTAGCCGACGTGGTCGCGGCTAAACGTGCGCATGGCCGTGCCGCCGTCGCGGTCCAACTGAAAGTTCACCACGATCTCCGCGTTGATCGTGCTGATGCCCACCGACGCGTTTTGAACCCGCGCACCATCGATAACGGTCGGATAGAACGTCTCCAGCCGCTCCGGATCTTCTTCTTCCACGGCCTCGTCGTCTTCTTCGGAAGCGTCCGTTGCGGCCTCGTCGTCGGAATCCGTTGCGGCCTCGTCCTCGGAATCCGTTGCATCGTCTTCCGCGGCGTCTTCACCCTCTTCGCCGCTCGTCGCGGTCGGCTCGTCTACGGCCGCGTCCGCCTCCGCGTCTCCCTCCGCCGCATCGTCCGAATCTCCTTCGTCCTCATCCGCCTCTCCGCCTTCACGGAAATCGTCCGCGGTGGAATTGGCTGCGGCGAGGAAGGGGCGCTGGCGGATCTCCGGCATCTCACTATAGAGAGCGGGGTAGGTCGTCAGAATTTCGGAATCTTGCGCCAGCTGGTTCGTTCCGGCATACACGAACTCAAGCTGTGCTGTCTGGCCGATCGTCTTGACCGCCAAGTCCGGGTCGTCGATTCCGGGCAGCTCGACCACGATCTTGTTCTCGCCCTGCGTCTGCACGAGCGGCTCGGTCACGCCCAATGCGTCGACCCGGTTCTGGATGATCAACGCCGCTTCGTTGAGCTTCTCCGGCGTGATGTCCGTGCCTTCCGCTTCCAGCAGCACCTGGAGTCCACCTTGGAGGTCGAGACCCTGCCGTAGCGTGAGATTGCGTTGATCCGGCTCGTCGCCATGCCATGTCAGCAGATCGCGGACCCGCTGCGGGTGTTCATAACCCGGCACGAAGAAGTCGAAGTTGATCCAGATGGCCAAGGCCGCCAACACGGCGATCATCAGTAGCCAAAGCGGGGTACGTTCTTGCATGACGGGCTCACCTTCTGAGGTCGCGAAAGCGGGCGGTGGAAGACCACCGCCCGGTTCCGTCGAAGTCCGCGGATTATAGAGCCCGCGCGGAAGGAGGGTCAAGGAGTCTGCGGCCACCAATTGTCGCCGTGACGAGAAGCGGCTTGTCACTTCCGCGCATGACGCCCTACTGGCACACTTAGGACGCGAGCCCGACTTGGGAGCGTGAGGACAACAGCCCCCGAGACGACAGGAGCAGCCCCATGGTGCACGAACAAGGCACCGCTACGGTCAAGACCGGCATGGCACGCATGCTCAAGGGCGGCGTGATCATGGACGTGACAACGGCCGACCAGGCGAAGATCGCCGAGCAGGCGGGCGCCGTCGCCGTCATGGCGCTCGAGCGCGTACCGGCCGACATTCGCGCCGAAGGCGGCGTCGCCCGTATGTCGCCGGTCGAGAAGATCGAAGAGATCCAGGCCGCGGTGACGATTCCCGTGATGGCCAAGGCGCGTATCGGACACTTCGTCGAGGCGCAGATGCTCGAGGCGCTCGGCGTGGACTACATCGATGAAAGCGAGGTCCTCACCCCGGCGGACGAGGAACATCATATCGACAAGCGAGGCTTCACCGTGCCGTTCGTCTGCGGCTGTCGCAATCTGGGCGAAGCGCTACGCCGGATAGCGGAAGGTGCGGCCATGATCCGCACCAAGGGCGAAGCCGGCACCGGAGATATTGTCGAAGCGGTGCGCCATGCGCGCAGCGTGCTTGGCGAGATTCGGCGCCTGACGGTCCTCGGCGACGAAGAGCTCGTTGCCACGGCGAAAGTTCACGGTGCGCCCGTGGAGCTCGTGCGCGCAGTCGCACGGGAGGGCGCGCTGCCGGTGGTCAACTTCGCCGCGGGCGGCATCGCGACGCCCGCGGATGCAGCCTTGATGATGCAACTCGGCGTCGACGGTGTCTTCGTCGGTAGTGGAATCTTCAAGAGCGCGACCCCGGAGGCGGCGGCCCGCGCCATTGTTCTAGCCACGGCGCGTTATGACGATCCCGCGTCGGTTGTGGAGGCAAGCCGCGGCATGGGCGAACCCATGCGTGGTCAATCGGCCTCCGCCATGCCGGAGTCCGAGCGGCTGGCCGGTCGTGGCTGGTAGCGCCGCCGGCGCGGCTCGGCCTCGAACTCCTGGGCCCCGCATCGGTGTGCTCGCGTTGCAGGGCGACGTCGCGGAGCACGAAGCCGCCCTGCGCCGCGTGGGCGCCGAGCCGCTGCGGGTCCGCTTGGCTGCCGACCTCGACGGATTGGACGGTCTAATCCTGCCCGGAGGTGAGTCCACCACGATCGGCTTGCTCGCCCGCCTCCACGGACTGCTGGAACCGTTGCGCGCCTATGTTGCGCAGGGGCGCCCGGTTTGGGGAACCTGCGCGGGATTGATCTTCCTTGCGCGGGATGCGGGCCATGACCAAGCGCTGATTGGGGCCATGGACATACACGTCGACCGCAACGCCTTCGGACCACAAGTCTTTTCGAGCGAGCGTGATCTCGACGTGGAAGGGCTCGAAGGTGGCCCGCTACGCGCCGTGTTCATACGAGCGCCAGCAATCCGTACAGTCGGACCACACGTGAAGGTCCTTGCAACACTGCCCGATGGAAAAATCGTGGCCGCGCGCCAGGACGCGATGCTCGTTACTTCCTTCCACCCCGAGATTGGCGGCGACGACCGAATGCATGCGGCCTGGGTCGCATCGTGCGGCCGTTCGCGTGTCCGGGCGGTGGCCTGAGCGATGCGGATCTATGACGCGCGCACGGACGCGCTGTTGGCCAGCCAGCAACGCGATCCTCTGCTCAAGCACCTGACCCGCACGATCGTCGCGCTGGTGAAGCGGCACCGGCCGCCGAAAGTCGCCGGGCGCGCGGCCCGCTTGATCGACGTCGGTTGCGGCGTCGGGCGCACGTCCTGGGCGCTGACCGCGGCCGGCTACGACGTGGTCGGTGTCGATCCGGAAGAGCGTGTCGTCGAGTTGGCGCGCGCGTCCGCCGTGCAGGCCGCACAGGAGGCCGGTGGAGCAGCCACAGGGGTAGCCGACGGCGCGGACGCCGCTCATGCCCAAGCCCACTTCGAGGTCGGGGACGCGACCGCGCAGCCTCCCCCCGCGTGGACCGGTCACTTCGATGTAGCCGTGTGCTCGGAGGTTATCGAGCACGTCCAACAGCCGGAGTCCGTAATCCGCTACTGCCGTGACGTCCTGCGTCCCGGCGGCCTGCTGATCCTGACGACGCCCCACGATCCCGCGCTCTGGACGGCGATGGACGACTATGCGGGACATGTCACCCGATTCACCGCGGCGCAGCTGGCGGGACTCCTCGCCGATGCCGACCTCGACGTGCTCGAACTCGGTACGGAGGGCTTCCCCTTCCAACGGCTCGTGATGCGCAGCTACGACCGGCTCCTTGCCCTCCGCGGCGGCGAGCACTCCTTTGACGCCTTCGGCTCGAGCCCGGCCTATCGCGCCTACGTAGCGTTCATGCCGGCGCTGCTTCGCGTGGACCACGTCCTGCGCCGGTTGCGCAAGGGCACGACGCTTGTTGTCGTCGCTCGTCGCCGGGCGCTCGCGGCGTGATCTCGCGGATTGAGCGCGCCCGAGTAGCGCTTCGTGCGCTGCGGCCTCCGCCGTTCGAGCGACGCACGATCCTCGTTACGCTCGCCACCGCGGGCGCCCTTGCGCTCGCCCTCATCGCCCAATCCCTGATCGAACACGGCCCCGACGCACCCTGGGACGGGCCGATCCTCTACCTGATGGCGATCGCGGCATGGCTGTTCGCCGTTCACGCGCAGCCCTCCCTGGGCGATGTTTTCGGCGGCCGCGAGCGGGGCCTTGAGCCGCGCCCCGGCCCGCGCATCGTCCCGGACAAGCGGGCGCGTGTCCGGCTCGCCGTGGGCTTGGGGCTCGTCGCGTTTACCACCGTTCTTTGGCCGTGGATCGTGGGCAGGGACGGAGGCGGGCTCGCCATCATCTCCTACGTCGCGGGCCACGAGAATCCGGAGAATGCCTACGCTCCGGCGGGAGTCCTGCTGTGGCTGGCGGGGATCGCGGCCTATCTCAGCGCTGTACTGGGAGTACCGCGCCTACCTTCTTTCGCTACGTGGCTTGCGGAACGGCTGGCGGCCGCGCGTGCACGGGGGGGGTGGTGGCTTGCTGGATTCGCAGCCATCGGCGCCGCCGCCTGGTTCCGATTCCACGGGCTCGCGGATCTGCCCGGCCAGATGACAAGCGATCACGTCGAAAAGCTGATGGACCTGCATGACCTGGTGAACAACGGGCAATATCGGAGCTACTTCCCGCGCAACACGGGCAGGGAGCCCTTCCAGTTTTATTGGACCGCCCTGTTCTCATGGGTACTGGGAATGCCGGTCGCCTTTCTCACCTTGAAGACGGCCATGGCAACGCTAAGCCTGGTTGGGGTCGCGGCTACGTGGCGTTTCGCACGCCGGATCGGCGGCGAGCTGGTCGGCGTGTGCGCCGCGTGGGTGATGGCGCTTGCCCCGTGGGATGTACAGATCACCCGCGTGGCCCTCCGCTACGAGCTGGGCAGCGTGTTCACGGCGCTGTGCCTGTGGGCGCTCTCGCGCGCCTTGGTGCGTGGCCGCCGGGGCGATTGGCTTCTGGCCGCAGCCGTTACGGCGCTCGGCTTGCACGGCTACACCTCCTTCCGCGCGGTGGGACTACTGCTACCGGTGTTTGCGGGCACGTGGTGGATCGCCGCCTGGCTGCAACGTAAGCGAACGCGGCACTCGGCGACCGATCCGATCCGCAGCATGGCGGCAAGCGATTCCGAGACCGAAGGCGGAATGACGTCGTCGCACGCGTTTGCGGAAACGACAGCGGAATCGGAAGAATCGGCCCAGCCGGCGCGGGCGGCCTTCGCTTCGGTTCCAATCGTCGCCGGTCACGTCACGGCCGCGGCAGGCTTGGGATTACTGCTCATCGCCCCGATGATGCGCTTCGCGTGGGATCATCCCGACGTGTTCTGGTCGCGCGTCGTGTCTCGTACGACCAGCGCCGAAGCTGCGATCACAGAGCCGCTCACCCAGTTCGCGCAGAACGCGTGGAACGCCGTGCGCATGGTGAACTGGACGACCGACAGCGCGTTCCTGATCAGCCCACCAAACCGAACGGCGCTCGAACCGGTCGGCGCCGCGCTCTTCGTACTGGGGCTCGTCACGGCGATCCTGTGGGTCGGTCGCCGCGATCCTCGCATTGCGGCCACCCTGGCCGCCTGGCCGATCATGCTGGCGCCGTCGATGTTGGCGCTCGCGTTTCCCAACGAAGTGCCGCACCTGGCACGCGCAAGTGGCGCGCTGCCGATCACGGCCGTGATCGCGGCGCTGCCGGCCCCCATCATCGTGCGCCGGCTGCGCGAAACCCTGGGACTTGCGGGTGTCGGCGTAGCCTTGGTGCTGGCGCTCGGGCTCAGCGCGTGGATGGCGACGAACACCTATGATCGCTACTTCAACCAATACGCCGAGAGCTATGCGGGTTCGACGCATCCAACCGACAATGCCGCCGCCGTGATCCAAGCCTTCGAGGTGCTCGGCGGCCGAATCGAAAACGTGTACATGATCGGCTGGCCGAACGGCTGGGACTACAGAGCTCTCGGCGTTCTTGCGGGCGACCCCTATTGGAACGGCCTGATCGGCGGCCGCGATCCCGATTGGTATGACGCGGTGCGCGTCGATGCTGCGGCGCTCGCGGAGAATGGTACGCGCAAGCTCTTCTTCGTAGGCGGCGAAGAGGCCGAGCGGTTCCTGGAAGGGCTGCGCGCGATCTACCCCGACGCGCTGGTCACCCGTCACCCCGTCGAGCCGGAGGATCGCAGCTTCTACAGCGTGGTCACGCCGTAGGCCTCTGGGAACGATCGTGTTCGTTCAACGCGAGCCGAGCAGGATCGCCACGCCGACGAAGGCAACCACGGTACCGGCGACGGCCCGTCGGCTGGCGCGACGCCCGTGAATCGCCCATTCCATGGGGATCAGCAGCACGGGTGGCAAGGCCATTAGCGTCGCCGCCACCCCGATCCGCGAGGTCTGGACCGCGACCAGGGAGAGCCAGACTCCCAGTACGGGGCCGACGATGCTGCCGAGGGCAATGGCGCGCAGGGCCGGCCCGTCGCGCCACGCCTGGACGATTCGACCGGCGTTGCCCCGCAGGATCGCCCACCCCCACAACACGGTGACCGCGACAGCCATGCGCATCACCGTGGCGGAGAACGCGGGGAAGCCGTCGACGAGTGCCATCTTGGCGGTGACCAGATTCATCGCCTGGCCCCATGCGCCGATCAAAGCCAGCGCGATGCCGTACGCGACGCGGGGTGGCCCCGCCGGCTCACTGGGCGCCGCACGCGCTGTTGGCGCCGCACGCTCGGTTGGCGTCGCGCGCGCTGTTGGCGCCGCAGCGGAATGCGGTGTCGCCGGCGCAGCATCACGGCCGGCCGAGCGCTCCGTCAGGACCCAGGCGACACCGCTGAGCGTGAGGCCCACCCCGATCAATTCCGGGATCGCGAAGGTTTCCCCGAACATCGGCCATGCGGCGAGCGCTCCCCAAATCGGCGCCGTGCTCATCACCAACATCGCACGGCGCGGTCCGATGTGCAGGTAGCTCTCGAAGAGCGCGCCATCGCCAATGACGAGGCCCAGCACGGCCGACGCCGCCAGCCACGCCCAACGTTGCCTACCCTCGTGGAGTGGCAGTACCGAGCCATAGACCAAGGCGTGAACGACAGCCAAGAGCACGAGGGCGAAGAGCAGCCGGCTTCGGTTGACCACCCGGGACCCAACGCGCCGGCCCGCGGACTCGAACAGCAGTGCGGTCGTAGACCAAAGCCCGGCCGTGGTCAACCCGGCGAGCGGTCCGATCCAAGCACTCACGCGGCGCCGGAAGCCCGGCGTCGCGTCACGATCCGCCGATCCGGACCGCCTCGAGCACCCATTGATACGCCTGCTCCGAATCGCGGATCTCGCCGGAGGCCTGGGCCTCGCGCAAATCGCGGATGAGCGCTCCGATCCGTGGGCCGGGCGCGAGCTCGAAGCGAGCCATGATGGTCCGTCCGTCGAGCAACAGCGGCGGGGAGACGATCTGCGCGTGTCGCTCAAACCAGGCGTCCAGCACCCGGTCGGCAACGACGGCGAGTTGGGCGGCGATCGCGGTGGCTTGGGACGCCGGATGATCCGCGGCGTCGAAGGCCAATCCCAACAACACGGCGGAAACGCCTGCCTCGCCTGCGGATCGAAAGTAGCGGTGGAGCTGGCGCCGGTCGGGTCCGGTGCTCGTAGCCCACCGCACGAGTTGATGGGCGTGGCCGAGCGCAACCGAAATCTCTTGGCTCTCGCTATGACCGAGGCGTAAGCTCGCCGCATCGGAGGACATGCAGAGCGCATGCGCGGCGTGGTGATCGGTCGAGGACTCCCCGTTCTCTGCCAACAACGCGGCAAGCCGGAGCCAGCTGGAGCGAGGGTACCCACCGGACAGGCCGCCCGCCAAGAACCGGGTCAACGCACCGCGATGGCGGCCCGTGACCAGCTGCAACGCGGCGCTGGGGGGCGGCACGCTGGAATCGGCCAAGGTGGCCTCCATACGCGCGATCGCGTCCAGCACGCGCATCGACCATGCCAACGCCGAGCCGCCACCGGCGCGGGCGGGTCGCGTGGCGGCGCCGGCAAGAACCGGCAGCACCGCGGGCAACAACGAAAGCTCGCTCAAGCGCTCCACGTGCCATTCTGGAGGATCCTGCACGAGCAGACGCATCAGCTCGTCGCGTCGCCGTTCGGCAGCCGGCATCGCCAACGCGGCTGCGTTCTGGCTGATCGCCGCAGCCGTTCCCTGCTCGATGTCGAAGCCGAGTTGTGCTGCGAGACGTACGCCGCGAAGCATGCGCAACGGGTCGGCAACGAATGCCCCGGCGCTAACCATGCGCAATCGACGGGCGACAAGATCGGCGCGCCCACCCGTGACATCGACAACGTCCGCCGGGCGGATGCGCGGTCCACGGGGTCCCTCGGTACGCGTGAGGGCAGCCAGGGGGATCGCCAGCGCGTTGACCGTGAAGTCGCGTGCGCGCAAGTCGTCGTGGAGCCGGCCGTGGACGGCGTCGCTTATGTCAAGAACCGCGCGAGGCGGAAGTCCGGGCCGCTCCGGCGCCCACACGACGCGCGCGATGCCGCGGCGCGCGTCGAGCGGCACGAAGGCCGCACCGTGTCGGGCCGCGAGCGCCCGCGCGTGGTCGAGCGCCCCGGCGCGCACGACGACATCCGTATCTACCGTCGGACGACCGAGCAAGCCGTCGCGCACCCGACCACCGACCAACCACACGTCCTCGCCGCGTTCGGCGAACCGTGCCTGTACAAACGGAAGCGGGTCGAAGGCCGCCATGTCGCGTTGCGCCTGCGCTTGCAGGCGCGCCCGATCAGCCGGCGCCGAGTCGTTCGGCGACCAACTCCGCGATCTCGTCCGGATGGCGCGCTACGGAAATCCCCGCATTCTCGAACGCCGCAATCTTGCCCGCGGCCGTACCGCTGCCACCGGAGATGATCGCTCCCGCGTGGCCCATCTGCTTGCCGGCCGGCGCCGTCTGGCCGGCGACGAAGCCGATGACGGGCTTGCCTACGTGCTCGGCGACGTACGCGGCCGCGGCTTCTTCGTCGCTGCCGCCGATCTCGCCGATCATGACGATCGCCTTCGTGGCCGGATCGGCCTCGAACGCGGCGAGCACATCGATGAACTTGGTACCCTGGACGGGGTCACCGCCGATCCCCACGGCCGTCGTCTGCCCGATGCCGCGTGTGGTAAGCGCGAACAGCACCTCGTAGGTCAGCGTACCGCTGCGGCTGACAAGCCCGACGGGACCCGGCGTGCAGATCGAGCCCGGGATAATGCCGACCTTGGCGCTGCCGGGACTGATCAATCCCGGGCAGTTCGGCCCGATCATCGTCGTGCCGCGAGCCTGCAAGGCCGTGGTAACCCGGATCATGTCATGCACGGGCACCTGCTCGGTGATGGTGATCACGAGCGGGATGCCGGCGTCGGCCGACTCGAGCACGGCGTCGGCGCAGAAGCGAGCCGGGACGTAGATCAAACTGCAGTTGGCGTCCGTTTCGGCCACGGCTTCGGCAACCGTGTCGTACACCGGCACTCCGTGCACACGTTGTCCACCCTTGCCCGGCGTGACTCCGGCCACCACGTTCGTCCCATACTCGACCATGTGGCCGGTGTGGAAGGTCCCTTCGCGGCCCGTGATGCCCTGTACGAGCAGGCGCGTGGTGCCGTCGACATAGATGCTCATGCGACCACCTCCTGGCTCTGACCCTGCTTGCGTTCGTCAGCCAGGCGAATCGCCAGCTGTGCTCCTTCGGCGAGCGTCGTTGCCGTATTCATGGCCGCATCGGCCAAGATCGCCCTTCCCTCTTCGGCGTTCGTGCCCTCGATGCGCACCACGAACGGCACGTCGGTATCCAGCTGTTCGAGCGCGGCGAGGATGCCGCGCGCGACCTCGTCGCCGCGGGTGATGCCGCCGAAGATGTTGATCAGCACGGAGTTCACGCGTGCGTCCGCCAGGATAATCCGCAGCGCCTCGGCCACTTTGTCCGCCTGGGCTCCGCCGCCGATATCCAGAAAGTTGGCCGGCTCGCCGCCGAAGAACTTGATGACGTCCATCGTCGCCATCGCCAGGCCCGCACCGTTGACCAGACACCCGATGCTGCCATCGAGGTCGACGTAGCTCAGCCCCGCCTCGCGCGCTTGTCGCTCGGCCCCGGTTTCCACGCCCGCGTCGCGCAAGCTTGCCAATTCTTGCTGCCGAAACAGCGCGCTGTCGTCGATGGTCACCTTGCCGTCGAGGGCCAACATCTGACCGTCGGTCGTGATGACAAGCGGGTTGATCTCCGCGAGCGTGGCATCCTCCTCCACACACGTTTCGTACAGTTGCGCAACCACGTGCTGGAAGTCGCGCAATACGGCAGCGAAGGCCGGGCGACGGGCATCCGGCAGTGCGTGCAGGACGCCGTAGGCCAAACGGCGGGCCTGATAGCTTTGCAGTCCGAGGCCGGGATCGACGTGTACGCTCGTGATCCGCTCGGGCGTCTCCGCGGCGACCTGCTCGATGTCCACGCCGCCTTCGCCGCTAGCCATGATCAAGATGCGGCGTGCGCCACGATCCAACACGCACGCCAGGTAGAACTCGCTGTCGATGTCCACCGCTGGGTCCACCAACACCTGCCCCACCCTGTGGCCCTTGATGTCCATGCCCAAGATCTTGGCCGCGATGGACTCCGCTTCGTCCGAACCGGAGGCCAACTTGACGCCCCCCGCCTTGCCGCGCCCGCCTGTATGCACTTGCGCCTTGACGACGACGGGGCCGCCCAAGGAGGACGCGATGTCCCTGGCTTCGGCCGCCGTCCGAGCGACCCGGCCTTCCTTGATGGGAATTCCGTGGAGCCCGAAAAGCTGCTTTGCCTGGTATTCGTATAGGTTCATGCGCGGTCGTTCCTCACATATGCGGCACGATGGCATCCGGCGACGGCACCGCTGCCCGCGGTGCACGGCCGGCGATTATACACTAGCGGTGTGCTCATGCTCGGCGATGGCGGCTTCGTACTTCGTCAAGCTTGCAGCAGCGGGAGGTACTAGTAGTCCAACCAGCTTGGAGATGCGGCTAGTGAGGGAGCCAATGCGCCGCGCCGGTGGTTCGCAGAGAGGAGGGAATAGCATCGCTATTGCCGACGAGCGGCGGGCCGCTGGCGTGGATGCAGTGGCTCCCAAACCCGTAGATTCAGGCTGGTTGGACTATTAGGGCGTAGCGCTGGCCGCTCCACCGGGGTCCACGCCGCCGGGCGCTCCCGACGCGCCCGGATCGGACGCGTCCCTCACCGCGGCGACGAGTTGCGCAAGCCGCTCGGCCCGACGTTCATCCAGCCCCGCCGCTTCGGCTGCGGACGCAGCGTCCTCTCCGGCCGCGAGCGCGGCCTCGACGGCCTCCGCGATGTCGGGATCGAGCGCCTCGAGGAACGCGGCCAGCGCCAACGCCGCCGAGCCGGCGGCATCGGAACGGGTCGGCTCGGCGCCATCTCCGTCCTCGCGAAGCGAAGACTCATCGTCCGGCGCGCCGTCCGTCGGCGTCGCGGAATCGTCCGGATCCACCGTTGCTTCGTCGGCCTCCCCTTCGGCGGCAGCGGTGCCGGATTGCGCATCCGCACCGTCCGCGTCATCGCCCGTATCCGCGTCCTCATCGTCCGTGTCGCTTTCCGCTTCGGCCGCGCCCGGAGAGCGCGGCTCTAGAAAGTCGGGCGCGGAGAAGCGTGTCACGCGATTGTTCGCCGAGCTGGCAACGTAGACCTCGCCGACCGGTCCCCACGCAACGCCGATCGGCTCCATCAAGCCTTCCGGGTCCGAGGTGAGCTCCAACGTGCCGAGGGTTGTTCCCTGTGCGTCGTAGAACCAGACACGGGCGCCGACGGGATCCGTCACGGCCACGATGCCCCCCGGGTAGACGTCCAGATAGGATTTGTGCGCCGCCTCCTCCGATCCCCAACCGTCGACCGGCCACTCACGCACCGGGCGAAGATCACGGTCGAACACTTGAACCCGCAGGTTCCAAAGATCTGCGACATACAGCTCGCCGGAGATCGGGTCGAAGGCCAATGAGGTCGGCTCGTTGAACTCGCCCGGCGCCGTGCCGTGACCACCGATCGCGCGTACGGGCTCCAGATCCGCGTTGAGCTCGATGATGCGCTTGTTACCGGTGTCGGTGAGGAAGAGGTGACCGTCGTCGCGCAAGGCTACGTCACGCGGACCAAACAAGCTGTCGATGGTCTCCATGGCGAGCGGGTCGTCCGGCGGTGCGCCGCCGATTCCAAACGCCGCATCAAAGCGGCCGTCGACGTAGCGCACCACCTGGTGATTCCACGTGTCCGCAACATAAACGGCGCCATCATCACCGGCCTCCACGCCCCATGCGCTTGGCCAGAACGTGCCCGGGTTGCCCGAGTCCTCGTACTCCAACTGACCTTCGGCCACCAACTCCACCCGCGTCCCGTCCGCATCGAAGCGTGCGAGTTGCTCGTTGCCGTGGTCGACGACCCATAGGTCGCCCGACGCGCTGACCGCAATGGCCTTGGGCTGCGCCAGAGCCTCGCCGCCGGCGCTGGGAAACACCTGCTCCACAGCCAGCTCGACCTGCGGGTACTCGCGCTCGACGACGGTCGTGTCCAGGCCGCTCAGCCACGTCGGACGCGCTTCCGCGACCGGCCAGAGTTGCTCGATAGTGTCCTTGCGGATGAATAGCTTCATGTTGGCCTGGTGATACCAGTCGGTCAGCGGCTTTTCCGGCGAATCGGGATCCTTGGGGTTGAGCGCGTAGCGGCGGTTGACCAGGATATTGCGCAGGTTGGCCAGTTGATTGCGATCACGTAGCACCTCCGCGAGCCGCGTAAGCGTGAGGCCTTTGTAGCCCTCGTTGGGCCACCACATCCGCTGGTACTCCAGCGCGACGTAGTCGTCGCGCAGCCATGGCTCGAATTCGGCATAGTTCGGCGAGCCGACCAAGACAGCGTCCTGATCCTTCAACTTGGAAACGCTGCCCGGCTTTTCCCCGAAGTAGTACGGGGTCGTGGTCCAATCTGTGTTGCGGAAGTACCAGGTGAAGGGCCAACTGACCTCGTTGTCGTAGCCGACCTCTAGTGCATCCGCGTCGCCCTTGAGAGCCTGCATTTCCAGCAACCGCTCGTAGACATCCTTGTCGTCCGGGGTGCCGTGTGCGTACACGATGTACTCGTTGGCCAGCTCGTCGTTGACGAAGTTGGCACGCACAGAGTCACGAACGTTGAGCCCGAGCAAGAGCACCCCGAAGCCCGCCGCGAGCGCGACACGCCTGGTCGATGACGGCAGCCCGCGACCAACCATGAACGCGCCGCCGAGCAAGGCGAGCCCGACGAGCAGACCGGCCACCAGCCGAATCGTGGCCGCACCCTCGCCACCGGCTCCACCGCCGGCCAAACCCGCGACGATCACATACAACGCGGCCGCAACGAGCGCCGCCACCTGCCATCCACGGGCCCGCCATGCGTCCACGTCCAGGCCCTCCGCTACGTCCGCCACCAGACGCCCACCGAGGAAGGCCATCGGCACGACGAGGTGAACGAGCAACCACGGCATCTTTTCACCGGCCCAGGAATAGATCCAGAACACCCCAATGGCCCACGTCGCCGTCATCGGGACGTACAACCACGCCGCCGGCGATGGCGGCTCCCCCTCCGGCGCGTCGTTGCCGCGCGCGAAGCGCGTGAACGGCTTACGCAGGTAGTACACGATTGCGGTCAGCAGCAGAACCACGGACGGATACTCGTACATGGGTGCGAACAGCAAGTAGTAATACCAAGGCTGGCTGCCGCGCTCGACGCCGTGCTGATCGAGCCAATATTGGATCGACGTGACGAAGCCGTTCCAACGGTCGGGCTGGGTGAAGAAGGTGGTGAACATCAGCACGTAGATCACGGCGAAGACCGCGACGCCGGCCAGAAGCCCGTCGAGCGGCACCTCTTTAATGCGTGCCCACAATCCGGGCCGTCCACCTACGCCGCTCATCAAGGCGAGGCCGATCGCCCACGCAATCAGAAGCCCGGCGACGAGGTCGAGCTCGGCAACGAGCGGCGAATCAAGCTGGCCGCCCATCGCAAATTCTGCGATCACCAGCACGGCGACTCCTGCGACCGCAAGAATGCCGGCTAGAAGCGGACGCCTGCCCTTGGGCAAAGCCTCCGCCAGCAGCGCCAGCACGATGAAGGTCACGAGCACGAAGCCGTTGATGTAGCTCATCTCAGCGGACGTAATCGCTCCGGCGGCCGCCGCGAGGGCCAGCACGACCCAACGGCTACCTCGGTCGTCGAGGTAGCGCAGGAAGCCTACGAACATCAGCACCGTGAACAGTTCCACGGGGATGTCGTGCCGGATGTAGCGCGAGTACATCATCACCGTCGGCGAGACGAGCAGGATGGTCGCGGTCGTGAGGGCGCCGACACGCCCCAACCACTTGCGGACGAGCAGCGGGCTGAACACCAGCAGCAGACCCGCGATGACCGGATGCAATCGCGCCGTGAAATCGCTCACGCCGAACAGGAAGTAGGAGAGGGCGTTGAAGTGGTAGAGCAACGGCCCATGCATCATCGGGTCGTGCCGGTACTCACCCTCCATGAACAACTTCCAGGAGTAAAACGTATGGAGGCTCTCGTCGTGTGACATCGCGCGATCGCCCAGCGCCCATAGGCGGGTGACGAGCGCGAGCACGAGGATCACGACCCAGGCGGCCAGCTCCCAGTCCCATGTGATTCGTTCGCGGAGCGCCTTGCGCCGTGCGGGGAGGCCCCCCTCCATGTCTGTTGCTTGTTGCGTCATCTCCATCCCTCCACAAGGATGCTTGCCTGCGTTTGCGGTGCCCCGCGATCAAGCGCGAGGGGAGCGCGAACCCAGAGGGCTGCGCGTTTCATGCGTTCGGGGCTGATCGGTCGAAACGATGCATCGCCGACGGTGGCGCGCTGCAGATACCAGCGCATGAAGCCCTGCCGGCCCATGAATGTCGGCCGCCATGCGGCGGAAACGTCGTGTTCGACCACCATGACGTGTCCTTCACCTTCGGGCGAGACCCCGGAGGGTAGCACCCAAAGATCCATTTCGGCGGCCGAGGACGGCGTCCAGGCTATGTCCGTCGCCTCGCGCAGCAACCACGCGAGCTCCGGTTGCAACACCGGATCCACCGCGATCGACGTACCAGGCGCGCGGTTGCGTTGCGCCGCGACGACCTCCAGGATCGCCTGGGATCCCTGCACGCCGCGCTCGGGACGCCAGACCTCGGGGCCTGCAGTACGCATCAGCCGTGCGCCGTTCGCGGCGGCAAGACCGAACACGGCCACACCGCATGCCAAGCCCGCAACGCGCACTGCCATGGGTGCGCCCCAAAGCAGCGCGAAAGCGAGCAAGAGAACGGCGGCCATGGCCATCGCGCCGAGGAACAAGGCAAAGTCATCCCGTTGCCCATCGACGGGACCCAGGCGCGCGAAGCGCCAGGCATGGATCAACGCGTAGCCGAATACGATGAGCAGGATCCATGTCATTACGCCGTCCTCCGACCAGCGAAATCCGCCGACGACCGACCGCGCGAGCGAGGCGAGCGCAACCCCGCCGGCGAGCGTCAATGGCACGAGCAGCACGGCGGCGGCCTGCGGTGACGGAGCGAGGATCGCGAGCAACGCGCCGATCGTCAGCGCGAGCAATGCGAAGCTGCGCCACGCGGGGCTCTTCCATGGCGCCAACAAGCCGGCCGCACCGAACAGCAATAGCTCCGGCGCGTAGACCAGGAGCGGAAGCAAAGTGCCGATCGAGATATCGATTCGCTGTGCGGCGAGATCGCGGATCCAGTGGACGGGATCGGTTGCCACGAAGGCGAGTCCCGAAAGGCTGGACAAGCCGGTCGCGCCGAGAACGAGAGCGGCAGCAAAGGCGGCGCCGGGACCCAGACCGATCAGCGTGCGAGCATCAAATCGTGCGGCTGCGTGATCGCTCGTGGGCGCGCGTCGCGGGATCACCCGGCCAAGCGCGGCCAGCGCGACACCACCGACGAGTAGCGGCCAGACGTACGACCCGGTCGCCACCGCCAAGCCAAAGCACGCCGCAGCGAGTATGGGGCGCCCGTGCGTGAGGGCGCCAACGGCGACGAGCAATAGCAGCACGCCGAGCGTCAGCGGGTCTAGGTGACGGCTGCTTGCGATCCATATCGGAGACAGTGCGAGGACGACCGCCACCCCGAGCGCCTCATCGCGCCCGATCGTGCGGCGAAGGCCCCATGCCGCGGGCGCCAACGCGGCGCCGGCCAATGCGGGCACGAGCCGCGCGGTGGTCTCGGAAGCGCCAAAGACAGCCAACGCCAGGCTACCAAGATGCTGCAGGAGCGGCGAAGCGAGCACCCCTTCGCCGGCGAGGGCCGCCACAGCGAGCGCGGCTTCCGAGGGGTCGAGCGGTAGCGCGTCGAGGCCGACGAAGCGCAGCACGGCGCCGGCAACGACGATCGCGATCCAAGCCCAGGCTTCGAATCCGTCGGATACGACGACGCGCTCGTCGGGGGCCACGTTGTGTTCACGAGCCGCTGGAGATGAAGTGACCTCCTCCGTACTGGAGACGTCGCCGGCCGTGACGTCCGAGGCAGCAAGGACGTTCGTGGCTTCGGTGGACGGGTCAGGGACACCGGGAGACGTTGCGTCCGCCACCGACTCATTCGCGCCGTTCATCGGCGCTGATAGATGGTGACGCCGGACTGCGAAAAGACCGTTCGTCCCCAACGGGCGAGCCGCAGCGAGACCGTCTCCGGTACGTTGTGCTGCGCGCGCTCCCACTCCCCCAGCACGACGTAGCGTACGTCGTAGCGATCCAGCATTGCGCCCATCTCCTCTTCGTTCATGCGCCCGCCGTAGAAGGCCTCGACATCGGCCTTGCGCGGATCGATTTGCACGCGGGTCCCGCGCCACTGTTGCTCGTGGCCATCCGCTCCCAACACGGTGGGTAGTCCGGTGACCATCGCGATCCGACCCGTATGCGAATAGCCGCCGCCCGTGGCCTCAAGAATGTGCGGAGCGCCGGACACGTTGTCGGACAACCATTGTGCGGCGGCCCGATCGCCGGGATAGGATTGCTCCCAGTAGCGAAGACCGTCGAGCGACAACCGGTCCGCCCACGCCCGCACGCCTTCACCCTGCAGTACGGGCCACTGGAATCCACCTGTGCGGTCCCAGATCGCGGCCAAGGGATAGATCAGCGCCATGGCGGTCACGATGCCGACGGTGCCCATCCATGCTGCCGCAACCGGACGTGGTAGCCGGCGCCACCCGGCAAAGAGACCGTAGCCGCCGGCAAGGCTGAGCAGCGTCCAGCCCTGAATGTAGAACTTGAAGATCGTATTCATGCGGCTGTTGAAGATATCCCGCACGTAGAAGAATTCCGCGCCGAGCACCATCATCAGCCCCACGCTCGCACAGAGAAGCGCAAACACCATGCCGATTTCCACGGCAGGCGCACTAGACGCGAGCGGGGCCGATTCGACACCGGCCGCAGGTTGGGCCGGCGTATCGCGCGCGGCGACTTCCGGTTCATGAGGCCAGCCTATCCCGGGGCCGTCAGCGGAAACCGGCGCCTCGGCATGAAGCGCAACCGACGAAGTGCTGGACCCAGGCGTTGACGGCCCAGGAATCGAGTGCAGCGTCGAGTCCGTCGTGTACTCGGATTGATCGTCCGCGATCGCCTGCGTTCCGTCCACGGAAGACGACGCATCGAGCCCCGCACTGCCCGTGGTTGCTACGCCGTCTGCTTTGCTGTCCACAGACGCGGTTGTCGGCCACGGCCAACGCTGCAAGCCGGCCGCCACGGCTGCGATCAAAGGAATGGCGATCAACAGCGGCGTCCAGGGAGTCCACCCGGCCGCGCCGCCCATCGCGTCCCCCGGCGGCATCGGCGGCGGGGATGCGATCCGCCAGAGGGCGATGCTGGTTGCTCCTACGATGGCCGCTGAGCGCAAGAAACCCGCCACGACGGCCGAAAGCCCCGCCGTCCACGGACGGATCGGCCACCAAACCGCGAGCGAGACAGACGCGGCCGCCAACACGATCACGCCGCCGCGCGAAAGCTGCAGCGGCCACGAAAGAGCGGGCAAGGTAATGGCCAGCGCGGCGAGTCCAAGAGCGCGCAACAACGCTGTGCGGCGCGGCGCGGACCAGAGGGCAGCGCCCATGAGTCCCAGCAACCACACGTACTGCCAAGCCCAGTGCACGAACCACTGCGCGGGGCGGGAGCTGAAGTCCGCCGTGGCGATGCCCTCGGCTTGCGATGCGAAGGCGAGATGGAAGGGCACATAGAGCAACCACGACGCAAGCGCGAGCCACGCGGTGAAGCGTAGGACGTCCCAACCACGGGCTGCCTGCGGGTTGGTGCGCGCCAGGCGCCGCACGCGCTCGGAAAGCAGCCACAGGCCGGATCCGATCGCCGCCGCGACCAGCACGTGCGGCAGCGTCGCGACCGCTTGATCATCGGGGATTTCCGAAAGGAAGGTGCGCACGCGACGGGCAGTGGGACCGGCGCCCATCCAGCCTGCGGCAAGCGCAAGCGCCGCCACCGACACCCGCGCCGGCAGAGCGGCGAGCCCGACTTCGAGCGGTCTGGGTACTGCACGCCACGTTGCCAGCGCGTAGGCAACCAACACCAGGAGCGCATAGGTAAGCAAGTCCCACGTATTCAGGAAGGCGATGCCGCCCACAACCAGCGGCACCAGCCACCAGACCGCATGCATGCCAGGGCCCCCCGGCCAACGCGTGGCGGCGCCGGCGAGCAGCGCTAACGCGAGCGTGATGGCCAGCAACATGAAAGGCAGGCTCAGCACATGCGGATGGGCATCCGCCAGCATGAAGCTAAAGAAGGGGAACTCGTGGATCGCCTCGGTGCACCCATCGCGGATGACGCGCGATGCACGCCACCACCAGATGAAGCGGTTCGGCACCATATCGAGCACGCCGAGCTGGATACCCGGATTCGCGTCGACGATACGCGCAAGCTCGTTGTACACGGCGTCCTGCTTGCCGCACGCGCCCGGCGTCTCCGGCGCGAGCGCTCCGTTGGCCCAGGCCTGGTTGCCACCGATATCAAAGACGCTCAGCCATTGATAAAATGCGCGGCTCGGCACGCCGGCCCGATAGCCGACCTCCAAGGCCCCTTGGATGCTGCCCAACAGGGCGAGGCCGCCCGCAGACGCCGCACCGACAAGCCACGCCATGCGCCGGGTGGCGCGGCGCGAGAGCGCCACCAGGTTCGCGCCGATCGAGAAGGCGGCAACGAGCGTCATCGCAAGCGTCCCCGGTACGAGCAAGTTAAACGCAACCGCACGCTCAATACCGGATAGACGGGTCAACAAGGCGCCCATCACGTAGCTGAAGTAGTAGTAGCTGATCGATTCCCCGGCCATCCAAGGATCGTTGGGCGGGAAGCGCGGGCTCTGTAGGATCGCGCTCAGAAACGCGAGCTCCATCGTCTTCTCGCCGCCGGCCTGGGTGACGTCCGGATAGAAAGCCCGGTAGAGCGCCCAGGCCAACAATGCCACGGCGAAGAGGATCTCCTGGCCCACCAGGCGACGCCTGCGCGCCTGAAGCGCAGCCCATGCCTCCCTACGCTGCGACCAGATCAGCTTGGCTCCGACTCCCGCCACGCCGCCGGCGGCGAGCCAGGCTCCCAGACCATTGTTGGGCAAGATGCCGAGCGTTACGGCCCACCACCACGTGAAGGCCACGAGTAGAAGACCGAGCGGACGGGCCACGCCGAGCCCACCGTCCGGCAAGTCCGGCAGCAGCATTCGGACGTACGGCAATCCGGCGATGCCGACCGCCGTAAGGCCGAACCACCAGAGGAACGTCGGACCCAGAACATGCATCACGGGCGAGCGTCCACCAGGGCTTCCGGCGCGGGCAAGCGGTAGATGGTGACACCCGGGTTTTCATAGGCTACTTCGACGCGGCCTTCTTGTGCCCAGACGGCGAATTTGTCCAGCCCGGCCTGGCTGTAGAAGGCGCGTTCCATCTCGCCGACGATCACGAGCTCCACGTGGTACTTCTCGAGCAACGTCCACGCCTGCTCTGCGTCGAGTCCATCGTAAATGGCGAGGACGTCGCTCACGCGCTCGTCAATGTGCCAGGAGCCGACGGCATTGCGTTGCTGCTTTTGATGCCAATCCCAGCCTTGCACGGTCGGCAAGCCGGTGTGGATGCTGTAGCGAGCGCCCCAGCGGTAGCCCTCCACGCGGAAGCCCTCGATGATCGTGGGCGTGCCCTCGATCGACTCCTGCAACCAGCGCATGGCCGCTAGATCGTGCCGGAAGGTGAGCGGGAATCCGGCGTCATCGTACACGGCGTAGTGCATGAAGTGTTCGCCGTCGAGGCCGAAGTTCCACTGGTCCCGCCACGCCACGCCTTCGGGCGCGCTCGCGCCCGCCATCGCGGGGAAGCGGTCTCCGGCCTTCGCACGCGAGGCCGTCACGGGATAGAGCAAACCGGCGAGCACGAGCGCGCCCATCGCCGCGCGCCATGCCAGGCTGCCTTCACGCTCGCGCCACGCTGCGGTCAGGACCGCGGTTGCATAGGCCGCGGCCAAGGCCCACAGCAGCCAAACCTGGATGTAGAACTTGAAGACGGTGTTCATCCGACCGATGTCGCCACTGAGCACTACGTACTCCACGACCGCGGTAAGAGCCGCGCCCAGGAGCAGTAGCCAGCCGGCGAAACGCGCCCCGCCTTCGGCGCGCGAGCGAAAGGCCGTCGCGGCGCCGATAGCTAGCAAAACGGCCAAGAAGGCCGGCGTCCACGGCGTGGGCGGCGGCAGATGCGACGGCATCGCGGCCCGTGACCACGACCAAAGTAGCCACGCCGCCGCGCCGCCCACGGGCAAGAACACGCCGAGTCGGAGAAGCGTCGCGCGGCGCGATTGGGCCGAGCGCACATCGCGCACGAGGTGCCAAAGCGCCCAGCTGAGCAATGCGAACAAGAAGATTCCGTGCACTGTGAGGTACGCGGACAAGGGCGTCTTGTGTCCGGTCCACGGCGTGAACTCCGAGTACGGCGTGACGTAGGCGCGGTGGTAGGGCAAGAACGCCAGGAGGCTAAGGCCCATCAGCACCGCCCCCGGAATGGCGACGCGAAGGAACCATGCGACGTTGAATCGTCCGGTCCGCGTGAGCGCACCGACGGCCAGTCCGCCGGCCAACACCAAACCGTAGCTCGGATAATCCCAGGTGTTGGCCGGCCATAAGGCGCCGATGGCGAGCGCGGCAAGCCCCATGCGCGCGTACGCAGCAGGCGCGAACCAGCCGGTGTGCGGTTCCTCGGAGGTCGCAGGAATGGCCCAAGCAAGCGCGATGGCCACCGCCAACATCGCGATCGGCATCGCCATCATGTGCGCGTGGAGATCGCCGTAGAGGAAGGTGAAGAAGGGGAATTCGGTGATCGGCTGCACGTCGCCTTCGACGGCGGGGATGGCCCGGGATGCGTTCCAGTACCACCATTCGGTGCGGATCGGCAGCGCAACGTCCTTGAACCACACCTGACGCATGCCGCCAAGGAAGCACACCATTCGCTCAAGGCCCGGCAACCGGCTCTCGATCTGCCACGTCGACACGTTGCACATCTGGTCGACCGTGAACCGAACCTGGTACAGATTGCCCGCGAAGACGGCCAACACCGCGGCGAGAACGCCGCCCCGTTGCGCTAGCCGCGCTTCGCCCGCGCCGAGGGTCGCATGCAGCCACGCACGGACGATGCCGTAGGCGGCCAGCCCTGTCAGCGCGGCCATGGTGGGAATCGCAAGGTTGTACGCAACCCAAGGCACGATGCGCGTCAGCTCGACGAGCGCGCCGACAAACACGAAGCCGTAGTAGTAGTAGTTCAGCTGGCCACCGGCGAACCATGGGTCGTAGGGCGGGAAGCTGACGCTGCGCAGAACGGCGTTGAAGTACGCCAAGTCCATCGGCTTCTCGCCGCCCTTCCACGGATGCCACAGGTCTGGATTGCTGGCGCGGATCAAGACAAAGGCGATGAAGAGCGCGGCGAACACGATCTCGCTGCGCACGATTTCCGCGCGATGCTCGCGCCACAGCGCCCGCAGCGAATCACCACGGCGGCGCACCCCGAACCAAGAGCCGGCCGCCATTACAACCAGCACTCCCGTGACCAGCCAAGGCGTATGGTCGACGATACCCAGCGACCCGATCCACCAAGCAACCCAGCTCAGCACGAGCAGGCCTGCCGTCCGCGCTACGGACCACCCCGCGTCCGGGAACATGGGCAGCACACGGCGGACGATGGGCAGCGCGACCAGCCCGATCGCCAACAGCGCCAGATACCATACGACGAAGGCAAGAATCCCCGATCGGTTCTGAGGCGCATCGATGTTGAACAGGGACGACCATGTTCCGCCCGCGCGCTGTGCCACGGCACGTTCGTCACCGAGCATGACGGCGCTGAGCGGCGGGGAGTCCTGTTCGTCGTCCTTGCCAATCCACCCGTCCAGCACGCGGCAGAAGGAGACGCGCTCCTCCGCCTCCGCATCGGGCTCAGGGAACGTGGACGGGAAGCCGATCGGCCGCCCCGTCAGATCGCCGAGCAATCCGCAGATGGGGCCGGGCGCATAGCCGGCCACGAGGGCGCGCTCGACCGGAATACGGCCGAGCAACGCGTCGAGGAAGCGGCCGAGACGGCGTTCCGAGACGGACGGGAACTTCCATCGTCGCGTGGCGGCGAGGGGTTCGAGCTCTGCCTGCACCGCGGCGCGATCGTAGTCCGGCCCCTTCTCCCAGATCACGACCCGCGGATGATCGTAGACGTGGAAGGCCTCTTCGGCCGCCTGATCGTTGATCTGGAAGGGTCCGTAGCCGGGATAGCTATGGACGTCGGCGACGACGCTCCAGCCCAGCCTCTCCGCGAAGAGCATGTCGTCGTAGAATCGAATGGCCTGCGGGAAGCGCATCGGCAGACGCCGAATGGCGTCGTAGACCCGGTTCGTCGGTGAGATCCAGTAGTCGATCCGGTCGATGCCGTCGAGCGTGGCGGACAACCAGCTCGGCGCCTCTTCCCCGTACATCTCGAGGTTCTGGACGCCGAACAGGCCGTCGGCCCAGGCGGTGTCGGGATTGTCATAGGCCGCGTAGCCCAGCATGCCATGCGGCACCGGTAGGTCCCATGGCGTCTCGTAGGCCAGCACCGACGTTCGGCCGGCGAGAGGCGGTTCCACGACGCGCAGCCAGAGGTGGTACTCGCCGCCGGGCTCTAATGCGACGGCTTCGTCGAAGGTCACGGTCACGTGCTCCGCGCCGGATGCCAACGCTTCCTCGCTTCCTTCGGCGCTTGCTACATCGGCCACAGCAGCTTGGCCCGCGCCTCGGGCGAGCATTCCATCGGGATTCCCGGCTTCGTCGAGCCAAGCGCTCGTGGCCAAGGCGAGCTCGATGGGCAGAGCGCGACCGCTTTCGAGAGGGTCGCGGACATACGCCGCACGTGCGCCGTCGACGAGCACGCG
>JAJCYU010000318.1 GCA_029262755.1 Anaerolineae bacterium | reverse complement strand
GCTAACCGTGCCGGGAAGCGTGATGCGTCTGATCTCGTCCGGTTGGCCTGGCACGCTGATGTCGATGAGTACGAAGCCGATGCGCGGATGGACGATCGCCACCTCGGAACCGCGTACGATGATACGGGGCGGGGGCGCCGCCTGACCCAGTCGGGCCCCACGCGCACTCGGGCCGAGGTCTCTAACACGCCCCTTCCTGCGCGCCCTCTACTCCTCGCCCATCTCCGTCGCGACCGCCGACCACAGCACACCGAGCTCGAGCTCGAGGCCGGTGATAGCCGCTGAGCGGTACGTTCCGCCGCGCGGTAGGGCGACGAGCCAACGGGCCTCGCGTTGTTCGAGAAACTCGATCGCACGGGCTTCCGGATCGACCAGCCAGTACTCGCGCACACCGCTCTCGGCGTAGAGACGCAGCTTGTCGCCGCGGTCGAGCCGGGCCGTGGAGGGGGACAGGATTTCCACGAGCAGGTCGGGCGCGCCCTGGACGCGGTCGCCGATGATGTTCGCACGCTCCTGCATCACCAGCAGCAGGTCGGGCTGCACCACGGAATGGTCCGCCAGCGTGACGTCCATAGGAGCTACCAGCACGCGTCCGCCGCGCGGACGCATAGTCGCGCGCAGGTGCTCAAGCAGTTGCATGAGCACTACTTGGTGGCGCACAACGGGGCTCGACATCAGCAACAACCGGCCGTACACGAGCTCCACGCGCGGTTCATCGGGCAGCGCCTGGTAGTCCGCGACCCGGTATGGTCCGAGGGCCGTGGTGGGGGTCAAGGGTGCTTCCGAGAGGACTTCGATCATAGGATGCCATCATAGCAGCAGCGTGTTCCGAGCTGGAGCCGAATCGGACCTCTAGCTTGAGGGAACCAACGGTCAATGTTCAAGGAGTCGCGCGCCGCGCTCGCGACATAGTTGCGCCACACATGCGCGGCAATACCCCGTACGATACGTACCCGAGTAACGGGGCGAACTCCCTCGACCGGCCGCCTCCCAACCGCAGATGCAAGGCCCTATCGTCCTCGCGACTCGTCAAGCCCATTGGTACTCGACTCCGCGACCCCGCCTACCTTCCGCGACAGCCAAGGCAGCACGATCGAGCGGCCCTTCGCCGGCGGCGCCGCCACCGGCGGTCCAATGCGCCCCGAACGAGCCGGCGCAGCGCTCCTGGGCGGGCTGCCGCGCTCTACCCACGTAAGCCCGCCGAGCACCGTGCCGACCAGCCAACCGTCGTCCGTAGGCGCGGCTGCGCTAACCGTGCCGGGAGGCGTGATGCGACCGATCTCGTCCGGTTGGCTCGGCATGCTGATGTCGATGAGCACGAAGCCGATGCGCGGATGGACGATCGCCGCCTCGGTACCGCGCACGATGATACGGGGCGGGGGCGCCGCCGGGCCGACACGCAGCCCGAGCGCGCTCGGGCCGAGGTCGAGCTGCCCCACAACGCGCGGGTTGCCTGCGTTGGCGACATCGAGGACGAGGAAGCGGTCCGCACCGCCGCTGCTGCCGGATGGTGCTGCTACGGCGAGAAGGTAGTCGCGCCATCCGAGCAGCGCCGCAGGTGCACCAATGGATGGACCGTTCCCACGCACGTGGTGAACGGGCTGCGTTCCGTTCATGTACGTCGCTTCAAGACGAGACCTTGGGCGCCACTCCCAGAGTCGCGTACCCTGGCGCGCGTGAAGTACGCCCGCGCACAGTGTATGGAAGTCGGAATGCTCGATGCCGCCGCGAGCAATCGCGCCGTCGAAGATGTACATGCGATAGTCCGCGCAAAGGAACACGTGTTGATCGTCGCTGGCCATGGACGACGCTTCGTTGGCGAGAACCCTTTGCACTTCGCTCGGACGCGTATCGCGCCCGACATCCAAGACCACGGCCCCCTTGTTCGTCGTTCGCCAGAGCCTGTCCGCGATCCACGTGAGCTGTACGGTGCGCAAAAGATCTCGAGGCGCCGCGGCATCTTCCCATCGAGAAGAGGCGGAGCGGTCCCGGGTGCCCGTTGCCGCTTGATCAAAGATCGTCACCCCATGCATGTGGTCCGCAACTGCGAACTCGGTTGCACCGGCTGCGATGTCCGCCACCGAACCCGGAAGCGCATACCACGGCCGCAACGCGGCTCGATCGCCCGCGGCCAAGTTCGCGTCCGGCACATAGTGGAGCCTTCCGGCGCCCACCACTGCGACGTAACCGCCCGCAATACGTGCGACTCGGTACGGGCTGAGCCTCGACCGACTGGGGTGCGGCGCGGGCAGAGCACGAGCGTCGGCGAGTTGGTCGATTCGTCCCGCCGGGCCATGAACGAAGGTGGCGACGCTTGCTTCCGCGGTTCCCAGCCCATACGTAAGTACCCCCGCGCGAGGCCCGTCGAATACTACGTCGCGGTGCTGGCCGAATCTTGTGTTCCAGTTGTAATGCGTCGAGGAATACTCAAGGGGCCACAGTTCCACATGATCCTCATGTAGCTTGTACAATTCGCGCTGTCCGAGGTGGAGGGCCTGGACAGAGGAATGGTCCGCCCACCGCACAGGGGCGAGCCGGGAAGCCCTCCCGGCTTCGCGCTTCAGCAGCACGATCCTTCCTGTGCCATACATGAACGCGACGTGCCTTTCGGATAGTTCCACCTCTTTCACCGGTGAGTTGGGAGCCCGATCAATTCCGGCAAGACGGTGCCGAAGCCTCACGGTCGGCGGCGCCCCCTCGTGCAACGCGAGGTACACGAGCTCCTCCCCCGCGACGACAACCGCCTCCCGCGCGTGCGTCGCAACCGCACGCGCCCGAGCCCCGACGTCGATGGGCTGCGCGACCATCCCTACTTCGGGCGCCCGGCCGTCGATCCACCACAGCCCGTGCGGCGACGCATCGTCGATGGCCAGCACGTCGTCGCCGCTCACCTCCACCGCGGTTACCAGCCCGGGCAACACGCCGGTTCGGCCGAGCTGCGCGAAGCCGCGATACGTCGTTCGCAGCGCCTGGACGCGCGGCCCGATCGCGACCCACGCCACGCGCCGTGCGGGATCCGCCGCCACGTCGGCGATGGCACCGCCCTCGTGCCGCACTGCGCGGAGCCCGATGCCGCCCCACGCCGGTAGGGGCGCGGTGAGGGTCGCGGTTTGCGCTTCGGTTTGTGCGAACGATCGCGTGACGACTCGTGGTAACGGCCTGACAGACAACGCGGAGGATGCGTCGGCCCCTTCGCCCGCAAGAGGCGCGATGTTCGTTGGTTGTGCGAGAGTCGCAACCGGCGAACCCATGGCCACGAGCGCCAGGATCATGCCCGCCACCACCGTGCGCAAGAGGCCGAGTCGGCCGCACCCGCGACTCGTAAGTCCGGCCCCGTTAATAGCGCGCGCTGGGCACGCCGTGGCGGCCCGCCGCACGCACGCGTGGCCGCACGTCGAGCTCGCTCCGGAATGTCGCGTCATAGATGGCATGGCTGTCTAAACCCGCCATCCGTGCCGTACGGACGCCCAAGAGTCGGATTCTCCCATCCAATACTCATCGGGAATTGGAACCGCTCGTGTCCTACGGCGTTGTGCTACCTCGAAGCGCTTCGCAGCCGCCCCACCTGATTTCTTCTTGTCCATTTGCACCTGAACGGAGGTTTGCAGCCATGGCCACGTTGATTGCAGCCGTCTCCGCGTATCGTCCGCGGATCCTGAGCGCCCGCACGGTCGGGTTGGATGCGTTCACCGCTAGCCTGACCCGCGGCTCGTTGGTCAACCTTGCGATCGCGCGCACGGTCTTCGCGGACATGTGCGAAGAGATGCGCAACGCCCTGCTGCGGGGCGCCGCGCTCCAGCTACCCGGCATCGACCGCACCGTCAACGCGGTGCGCGTCGACGGAGGCATGCGCCCGACGGTGCACGTCGATTCCACGCCCCGAGGCACGCTCGCCAACCCGGGCGCGATCGAAGGCGCGATCGACCAGCGCGCGAACAACGGCCCTCGCACCGCCGCGACCGTCGCGCTCCCGTGCGAAGCGCTCCTAGTCAACCCGATCGAGCCGGCCTTCGACGTGGATCCAGCGGCCTAGCCGCCGCGGCCCACACGGCCGGTCGGCGACATCGATCGACGGTCAGCTTCTCGAGCCACAGACCTCAACAACCGAATACGAGACTCCAGGCGGTCCCGGCGCACGACGGGGCCGCTTTTTGCGTTGCCATGCCCTGTTCCAGCCAGAAAAACCTACGGGAATGACCCGAGTTTGATAGGAAGGTAGGCAGCGGTGCCTTCCTAGCACATCCCCCCTGCTAAGGAAGCAGGCCGCACCTGCTAGGAAGGCACATTTCGGCCGGCCCCTAGCGGCAGCGGCGAAGCCAAGATTCATAACGAATGCTCATCTAGACCACGGGGCCATTCACGCTGGCGTGATCCACCACGAACGTCTCCAGCGCATCGACATGCTGTTATGTCCACTGCGATGGACATCTGCTGTCGCTCACGGATGTTGCCAGCCCATCCGACCCCCCTCCGCTCCATTTCCAACCGCCAAGCCATGGATGATGTTCTTGCCGGCGCCCCAATAGTGCGTAGACTCACTACCATGAAAGCCCCTCCGCATCCGGATATGAGCCACGTGCTGGGCGCGGCAGCGAGACTGCAGCGAATCGTGCCCGACGCTGTTCCTGTGGTCCGACCGGCTACCGCAGAATACGCTGGCCACCGTGTGTCGTTCGACGACGATCACGTCGTAGCCGACCTGCGCGATCGATTCGATGCGGTACTGGCCGATCTCGAAGACTCAGACGGCTGGATTACGGCGCGGGTGAAGAGGCCGGTGCTCATCCTGGGAAGCCTGGACGGCATCGAGACGGGCGTCCGCAACCTGATCCGTCGCACGCCGTTGGAAGTCGAGATCCACCAGACGCCCCACGGCCCGATCCGGGTGCCGACCTTGGAAGAGATGACGCGCCTAAAGGCGTGGATGGTCCTGATTCGCAATGCCACCCGAGACTATCTTGAACTAGTTGCCTTGGCCGACCGACTTGGCACTGGCGCGCCGCGCGTTCTCTTGTCCATCGACCGCTACTACGAGGATCAACGAGGCCCGGGCCACATGTGTCTCGCGGCACAGCTCGCGAAGCAGTTGGCGGCACCGCGCCCCTACGATCTCTCCAACGTCGATCTCGCGCACTATCGTCGGCTTCACGCACGGTGGCGCGATTGGAGCGCCGTGCAGGACGCGTGTCGGACTTTGGCGGTTGCGATTGCCGATGCCCTTCTCGAGGAAGAGACATGATCCATCGCCATCTCGACTACCCTGCGGATACCCCGGTTGACGCGTTGGGCGACGCGGCCCTGGATGACATGCTCGATCAGGGCGACCTGGAGATCTGGCAACCCTTGTTCCTTGCGATCGCCGCGGACCCCTACGGCCGGCTCGCGGAGCGCGTGCTGCTCCTGTGCGACGCCAATCCGCGCTACGGCACCAGCCCTCTTTGGAGAGCGTGGATCGCAAAGCGGCGGGCCGCGCTCGACGGCTATCGTGCGCCACACCTCACCCTGTCCGAACTTAGAAGCCGCCGCGGAATGAGCCAAACCGAGCTCGCCTCGAGTATCGGAATGACACAGTCCGACCTGAGCAAGGTTGAGCGGCGTGCCGACTGGCGTCTTTCGACACTAACGTCGATTGCGCGCGGTCTCGGACTTCACGCGCGGATCGTGTTCGAGGACGAGCATGGCCAGGCGGTCGGCATCGTTGCGGCCGTGGGGGGGCGACGTGCTACTCGTCGTCGTGTGCCCAAGGCGGTGCAAGAATAGGGCAACCATCACTTTGTCGCCTTGGCATCTCATCGCAAGAATGGTCACCACACTCTGCTTGATCAGACGTTGCAGCGGTGGGATGCGTCCCAGATTGCCACGGCGCCACACGCCCGCAGTCCCGATACGGCCGTCCACGTTACCGGCGACGGAGTCGCGCCGTTGGCACCGAACCGTCCTCGTCCCACGATCCGCTGGACAACCAGGGCAAGTACAGGTCGCCGGCGGCATCGCGTTGGGCGTGGACCAGCATACTGAATTGGGCATCGCCGAAGCCGACCCAGTTCACAGACAGCCAAACGAGGTGCAGTCCCGCCTTCAGATCGAGCGGTGTAGCCTGGCGTCGAATTGGCTGAAGGGTCCGGACGGACCCCGACGCGACATCGACGGCGGTCACGTCCCAGACAAGCTTCCCCCGCCAGCGACCGGCCGTGAGCTCGCTCGCCATGTCCATCGTTACCGGCATAACCCGCAGCCCCAAGAACTCAACTCCGCGGGTCGCTTCCAGATCCAGGACCGCTTCGGCGGGAAATGTCGCCGTCATAGGCTCGGGCGGCGTGATCAATCCCACCGCATCGACACATCCGCCCTCCCAGCAGTACGTGCTGACCGCCATGGGTCGCCGCGCGCCCGCGATTTCCAGGTAGGCGGGGGGCGGTTCGCCCGATATGGTTGGCTCGGGCAAGGGCGTGACAGTCGGCACTTGCGCGAACGCAGGTGCCGGTTGTATCCCCGTCCGGCCAGGCGTCCATGCCGCGAGGCCGGCCATCAACAGTGCGCACAGCGCGAACTGTAGACGGCACGTCAGCGTGATATGGGCAGCCGGTAGCCGGTGGGTCGACGGATCGGTCATGGCTCCACACTATGTCTCGGAGAACGCCGGGGCAACTTCGTCCGCAAAGACCCAAGACCTCGGTCGCCGGTCAGGGCTTCGCCGACCTAGCCCACACCTCTAGAATTCCTGCCGGGTACACCGGTGCAACGCGACTGACCTACGCTTCGCCCGAATCGGCCGTCGCGTGCCGACACCGGCGATAGCCAACTGCACGCGCTTCGGCGGAGGGTCGCGTACTCTTTTCCGGCCGATGTCTGTGTAAGCTGCACCCGTGAGCCCGCACCTCGTGCCCCCGGAGCAACCCCATCCGCAATCGCATCCGCGCCGCAGCTGCGTTGGTGGCCCTCCTACTCGTCGCCTTTCTGATCAAGCACCTCGCGACCACCGGGCCACCGGTTGAGACCGCGCGACTCTACCTGCCGCTCTCCGCGACCGGCGCCGTTGGCCCGCGGTCCACGCCGCGGCCGGTTGAGGGCGACGCCGACGATGATCGCGGCGACGTTGGGTACCCGGGGGTCGCGCAGGACGAGCGGTACCCGGAGGAAGAACCGCACGACGGGTACCCTAGGGTGGAACAAGACGAAGGAGACGGCTTCGACGGCTACGGCGAAGCCGACGAGCCCGCCACGGAGCCCGTCATCGACATCCCCACCATCCTCCCTCCATCGGAGGATGAGCTTGCGCTGGGCCATGGCGCCCAACTCGACGTGGACACCGGCGCGTGGGAGTACTTGCTCGCCACCGACGAAGTGTCTGGTCTTGCTATAGACGAAGCGGCCAATCGGCTGTGGACCACGGGCGCTGGGGTGACCGAGTGGGATCTCTCGACCGGCGACTCCCGCGTGTACACCTTGGAGGACGGGTTGCCGGGCCACAGAGTGGGTCACCCAACCTTGGATGCAGACGGTACGTTGTGGGTAGGCGGGCGAGACGGAATTGGCACCGCGTGGCTGGACGCGGACGGTCGTTGGCAAACGGATCCGTCCACGGCCGGTCCGCCGGAGGACGTGGTGACGATCGCCCTCGCACCGGACGACAGCCTGTGGTTCGGCACCGTCGACGGCGCGAGTCGGCGATCGCGGGACGGCAATTGGACGCACTTCGGAGCCTATCCATTTGAGGGCACCGTTGCGGGCATGGTGACCAAGATCGCCTTTGACTCGAAGGGCAATGTCTGGTTCGCAACGTTGTGGGGCGGCCTAAGCACACTTCGAGCAGACGGCACATGGTCCACCGAGAAGCACGACGACGGATCCGGTGTCCCTGCCGATAATCTCGCGAGCCTACACGTCGACGGTGGGGACCGGCTCTGGGTGTCCTGGATCGACCTGGAAACCGTGCCGAACATCACTTGGAACGTGGCAATGCGCAACACGGATGGAACGTGGGTGCCGGTTGATCTCAACACGCCTGGACTAAAGTCCGGCGCGGGCACCATGGTCGCGATCGATGCCGACAACCGGCCTTGGCTGCGAACCAAAGAGGGATTGTTTGAGCCCGATGGCGACGGGTCGTGGCAGCTGATCGGCGACGGAGAGGGACTGGGCGGGCACGCGATGTACGACGTAGCGCTCGGAGAAGACGGAACCGTCTGGGTCGCGACGGACGACGGCGTTCGGCAGCGCGATGCAGACGGTGCGTGGCACCGCTTCCAGCGCGGCGGCCTGCCAAACAGGGTTGTTAACGACATGGCCTTCGCGACGGACGGCAGCGCGTGGATCGGCACGCGGGCGGGCCTCGCCGCACGGCATCCGGACGGATCGTGGTCGCAATACGGCACGGCGGACGGCCTCTCCTTCGAAACCATCGGCGGCGTTGTGTCCGATCATCGCGACGGTGTTTGGGTGTCGACGCTCCCTGGATTCAGCCAGCCCGATCTTGGCGGGGTGCATCACATCGAGTCGGACGGGACGATCTCGCACTTCCGCGTACCCGCAGGGCTCGGCTCGTCCCGCGTTCGCGACTTCTTGATTGACAACGATGGCACGGCCTACTTCGCGACCAGCACGTGCTTCATCGCCTTGGGACAGTGCTCCGACGGAGGACTATCCGTGCGGCGCCCCGATGGCAGGTGGTCTACGGTGCAGCGAGGCAGTGGGATTCCAGGTGGCGGAGACATTCATGCGTTGTTGCTCGACGAGATCGGTGGGCTGTGGTTGGGCTCGGATATCATCTCCGGCGCGCCGCGCAGTAGCCTCGGCTATCGCCAGCGTACGGGCCGCTACGTGGAGATCGACGTTCCGGCGAGCGTCGAGCATGCCGCTGTGGTCAGCCTAGCACGCGGTCCCGCAGGCCGGATATGGGTCGGTTTCTTCGACTCAGTGGCCATCTTTGATCGCGCCGCAAGCGCGTGGACCACCGTCGAAGACGACCCCGCCCTCGCCTTCCGCGCAGAGTCGATGGCTCTGGACGCCCACGGCACGATGTGGTTCGGCACCGACAACGGCCTCCGCCTTCGAACACAGGACGGCCAATGGTCGCAGCTGACGGCCGAGGACGGGCTGAGCTTGCGCACTGTCACGGACGTCGAGGTGGCGCCCGACGGCCGCATCTGGGCCACGGGCGACGGTGGCGGGATCTCGATCTTTCGGCCGTAGTGCTCCTACTGCAGGAGCAGCAGCATGAATAGGCCGGCCATCATGACCAGCGTCACCAGAACAAAGAAGACAGCCACCTGCTCGGCGCCTCCCCGCGTAGTGGCTTCGCCTGTGAATGACTCGCGGGCGGCCGCAGCTTCATGCCGCGGACCGCGACGACGTTTGCGCGCGCGCCGCTCCTCTCGCGTTCGAGGCGCCATCGCCGACCAACTGACGAACTCGATGAAGAGATCCAGTGCAATCTCGAATAGGACGGTCACCCACATCGTGTGCGCGGTCTCCCAGAAGCGTTGGCTTGGAGGATGGAGTTCGATCGCTCACCGCAGACGCGCTGCGTCCGCTACGGCGGCATCGGCACCATAGGTGGCATCGGCGCTTTTGGCGGTTCTTCACGGACTTAGATCTGTCTACGATGGCTCGTACGGTCGGTTTCCGATTTTTGGGCACCACTTTCGGAAGGCCGGCTACAAACCCACCATTCTCAGGGCGAGGCCGGCGCATGGAACAGCGCCACAGCCTTCGCGACCACGTCATTGTGGCCGGCACCCGGGATCGAGAAGAAGCGGATGCGTCGGGAATCGAGTTCGGCGAGTTCGCGTCCCATGGAGATGGGGATGATCGAGTCCTCTTCGCCGTGGATGATCGTCACCTGAGGCGAACCGCCCTTGTCGCTGCCTTCCAGGATCCGGCCTAGGCGTCCTCGATTGTCGTAGTTGTGTCGCAGCAGACGTGGCAACCACCGGCCGAAGCGCAGAGAGGCCATTTCGCGCATCGTCGTGAAGGGTGATATCAGCACGATCCTGGCAATCCCGTACTCTTCGGCCGCGTACAGTGCCGCCGCGCCGCCTAGGGAATGACCCAGAACCGCGAGTCGATCCACCAGCCCCGATTCCGGCACGCCCGTGTGGGCTGCCGCCGCCGTGATCGCGGCTGCGATCGACTCTTCGATCGTAGCCGGCGTTGGTTGCCCTTCGCTTGCGCCATATCCCGGGTAGTCGATCAGGAGGAACGCGTCGTCGTCGAACGCCGGATCGGCGATGACATCGGCCCAATCCAGTGCGCGAGATCCATTCCCGCCGAAGACCAACCACACACGAGCCGAGGCCGGCTCGGATCCCACAGTCCCCACCACGTTGAGGGGTGGCCGGTAGAAGGCCATCTGACTTCCGGCCGACGTCTCGAAGTACACGCGATCGAATAGTTCATCGGCTGCGACCAACTCGGCCGCGGAATAGCCACGCGGAAAGTAGATCATCGAAGCCTGAATCGTGTACAGATAGCCAATGGCCAATACGACCATGGCCAGGATGCCCATCGCGCTCATTGCAAGGACTCGCTTCATACGGATCGCCAGTTACGTCGTCCAATCACGCGGTCGTCGCGCCGAGCCCACTCAGCGAATTCAGACTTGCACTCATCGACTCGCTACGAAGCGACGTCAAGGATTGAGAGCCTGCAGGTCCATGGTATCTAACGCGTGGGACCAGGCCAATCTGGTTCTGGCGAACCATTTGGCACTGGCGGACTATGCAGTGGATCAAACGCACAGGCTCCAGCCTCTCGCGCGCTGCCCAACGTGCACCCCAACTGGACGCCCATGGTTCCCAGCGTCCCTCGGCAGCTAGCGTCCGAGATGCGGCAGCCAGAGGCGATGGGCCCATTCGGTCGGCACGCGCCGCAGCGCGAAGCGGACGATGCTCTCGCCGTCGTGGAGCCAGGCGTGGCCACCGTGAACCGTGAGTGGTCGGAATATGCGCGGCACGGGGCCGACGCGCACGGAAGCGATCGTGCCGGGATAGTCCGGGGTCGAAAGATCCACGACCTCCAGGCCGGCGTCGAGTTCGGATTCCCATCGGACCCAAGCTTTGTGGTCGTCGCAACGACTCTCTTGGATCAGTCCCGGCATCTCGAACCGTGACCGCACGACGGGCATCGCGTCCGCGTCGTGTTGGACTACAAGCAGCTCGTGCTCCCGTACAACGCATGCGAGCGAGCCCGTCCAGCTCGCGGGCGGGAAGAGCTGGATCGCGCGGCTACTGTGAGGCAGACCTAGCTCCAAGAACTGGCCGGAGCGCGTGGCTACTCGTGTGCCGGTACGTAGGTCGATAGGCGACAACCACTGGGCGGTGGACCGATTGGGTTCGTGCACCCATAGCAAATCGCCGGCGATGCGTGCCGCGTCGATGACCTTCCCCTCGACGGTATTGGTCGTCGCATGTGCGATCTCCGGTGCCGGCCGGACGATAACCACCCGCGCGTTCTTCAGGTCGGCGATGACAACCACCTCATCTTGGAAGGCCAGTATGGAGTCGCGCTTTGGCACGATGTCGAGCGCAGCTTGCGCGACGGTGCGCCACAGGCCATCCGCAGGCCGAGGCTCCAGTACCCGCAACACTTCAGCAGAGCGGATCACCAAGCGTTCACCGTCCGTGCGCATGTCATCCACGGCATCGATCGGTGCCGCGATCGGCGGTGGACCGGGCACGGCGCTTGCCCCGTTCGGCCGAAACGTCAGCATTCGCTCACTGTCCAGCCACCACGTACCGCCCTCGGTGATCCATGGTCCGGTCCATTTCCAGACCAGGAGCGGCGGCCCAGTTGCCGACCAATACTCCGTTCCACGCCACGCAAGGCCGAAGTCGTTGCTGAGCAAAGCGTGGGGGCCGATGGCAGACATACCGCGCGCCGACTGCCACGTCTCGCCCTTTACCCCGACCTGCCACGTCCACTGCGTTGGATCGTGCATTGCCAGCACACCCACCTGACCCGAAGTGTCCCAGCGCCATAGATAACCGTGGCAGAGCGCGACGTGCATCGTGGTGCCCGGCGTACGGATCTCGGGAACCGATCCGACGAACTCGAGCACCTCCGTGCCGGGCTCGGCGCCCGGGACCCGTGCGAAGACATCGGCCGACCCGTGCGCGAACATCACGATCACGCGCTTGTCCTCCGCGACGATAGCCGCGCCATCCGCGAGTTCGGCGAGCACCTTGCGGTCCCTGATCACCGGCGCCGAATCCGGATCGGCCGTATCGACCAGAAGCAACTCATGCCGGGGAGCCTGCTGGGTCGAAGCGTCTGAACCTGGCGGGCCGCTTCCACGGCGGATCGCGCGATCGCCGGCGCTGCCACTCGCACCGCTGCCGGCATCCGCGACGACACCCGCGACCGCCGCGCCGTCCGCATGTGCGCCGCTGCGCGCGGCATGCCAGGTCACGAGCAGATAGTGCCACCGCCCCGACGCCTCGATGCCCCGTAGTTCGGCGCGCTCGGATCTAACTCCTGTGGACGTCGGCCGCCATGGCGTTTGGATCTTGGGCCGGCTGGGATTGCCGATGTCGTAGCGCATTACGCGCTCGCTACCGTCCAACAGCCACGCCTCGTGGTCGCCCACCGCCAGCGCGGTAGGCACCCCGACGAGCCGCGAGCGCCCGCGCACATGGGGGATCTCGCGGCGAACGTCGAGTGTGACAAGCTCCGACGTAGCCGCGACGAGCAAGCCGGGCCGCGTGTCCATGAGCACGATCGGCGCGCCGAGGTGATCCGAGGAGACCGGAGCAACGTCCTCGGCCGGTTCTTCGCTACGCGCCGTGGGCTTTTCCGGTGGCGCCTCGATGGCGTGCACGACGCCGTGCTGCGCAACGAACAGCCGATCGCCGTCGTTGGTAACCACGCCCGGCGCACCGCCGAACGACTCGACGGCGGTCAGCTCCCACCGCGTCAGCCTGCCGGCGAGATCGGCGGCAGGGTCTGCGTCGAGCCCGGTCGTGGCGGAGGTCGTTGGCGCGAGCGGTTGGGGCTGGGCGGAGCCGTGCTCTCCGTGCTGCGCTACCGCGTTGGACTGCCACGCGTCCTGAGCGCGCTCCCTCGTTGCGCCGGATACGGCAACGGCGTTGCCACCGTGGGTGGAGCCCTGGACGAGCACGATCGCCAGCGCCGCAACCAATCCCACCCGACTTCGGCGACGGCCGGGACACGGACGTTGGCGCGGGGACCGCGCGCAATCACGGTGTATTGCTGGGTCTCGCCGCCGCAGGCCGCGTCGGTGCGCGAGACTTCTGCGCCGGGCGGGCGTGCGATGTGGGCTCATCGAATGCGCTCCTCGTTTGCCGGTTTGGAGCTTCACGCTGCAAGGCGGGTGCCGCGATCCGACGTGGGACGAGCGGCGGGGACGGTCGCGAGGGCCGTGGCAAGAGCATCTCTCCTACGAAGACGCCTACCGCCCCCCAAGTGCAACGGGCATCCACACCGTGTTCGTCGCGTGGAACCGCGTGCCAGCGGGCCGCAGCGCGATCAGCTCGCCGGCGGAGGTGCCGGTCCAGACGATGCCGTTGGCCACGGAGGGCCGCCACGGCGTGTGGGGGAGCGTCACGATCTCGGTCTCTTCCGGGTACTCGGGCACTTTGAGGCTGACGTGGATCAGGCGGCCGTCGTCGAAGGTCAGCATGAGGCCATTGGGGTGGCGATGGACGTACGCGTGGAACTGGCCGCGGAGGATCGTGGCGCTTTCGAAGTCCAGGCGGCCGATGGCCTTTGGCTGCTCCGGATTCCGGATGTCGACGGTGGTCAGCAGCACGCTTTGCGCGGCCCCCGCGGCGCCGGGCACGCGCGGCTCCGTGATCAGCGCGAGCGTCCGGCTGTTGACGATCTCTGCCGACGTAGGAGCCGAGGTCAGGGCCAACGTGCCCAAAACGGTTGGGTTGGTTGGATCGCTTACGTCGATCGAGACGAGGTCCGTACCCGTTCGCCCGCCGTTGTTGAACACGTGCACCCAGGCCACGTCATCGACAACGCCCAGTACGTCGCCGCCGGAGGCACCAAGTTCCAGTCGTCCGGGGTAGACGAATCGCCCGACTCCCTTATGCGTCACAACGAAGTCCGGCACCATGATCGCCAAGATCATGTCACCCAGGGGCGCGACCCGGCCTCGTGCGCCGATCACGCTCTCGTAGGGCCGCGTGGGTCGGCGCGGGTTCGACATGTCATATAAGCTCGTGTGCGCCATCACGTGCAGCCAAAGGCGGTCGTTCTCCCACAGCCAGTGGCCGGCAGCCCCGCCGCGGCCGCGCGGGTCGACGCTGATCGGCGAACTCTCGGAGAATTGTGGGCTCTCCGGTTGGCTCGCGTCGACCTGGTAGAGCCGCTCGTGGCTCATCACCGCCAGATCCCGTCCGTTCGACTGCGTCCCGTACACGGGCTCGATGCGCGGCCGCCAGTCCATTGTCTGCGTGGGCGGTACGCCGGCGGCCTTCGGCAAGCTCACGCGTCGGATTCCATGGTCGAAGACCAGCACGTGGTGTTCATCGCCGGTGCTTGGAATCAGGGCCATGCCTCCCCACTGATCGACGTCCAGGGCGAGCGGCGGCCACTCCCAGTAATCGTCACCGTCGCTCAGGTCGATCACTCGGAGCACGCCCCGCTCACCGAAAGCCAATAGGCGGTCCGTCAGGATGAAGTGGACGACCGGCGGGTTGTTGGACACATGATTCGCCTCAACATCGGCTGCCAGCTCGGGAAGCCCCTCCGTCAACCGGTACAGGTGGATGTAGCCGTCCACATTTCCAATCGCCAAGTGCGTGTCCGTCATCGCGAGCCGCTGTGGCCGGATGTTCGTGCGCAGCCACGTAACCGCAGGCTCGCCGTCGCCGCGGCGGTCGATCAGCTTCACGCCGTCGTGCATGGCCACGACGATGAGCCCGTCGCGCATGACGATATCGTGCACGGGCATGGCTCCGCCAGGGAACAGGGGCATGGCTCCGCCAGGGAAGGGGAGGCGTAGGAGTTCGGTGGGCGCATCCAGTTGCGTGAAATCGAGGACGATGAGTTCTTCGTCGACGACGAGCGCGGCCTGGCGGCCTTCAACCGCCGCCACGACGACGGGGCCGCCCAAGCGCAGTGCCCGTACATCACGCGGCCACGTGGGATCGCGGCCGTCCACCAGCCACACTGCGCCCGATCCGCCCACCCGCGCCATGGCCAACACCACCCCTTCGCCGACCGCGAGGCGGAACCCGTCCTCCGGCAGTACCGGCGTCTGCCCGAGCTCCCGCACGTCGTTGCCCGACACGTCCAAGGCCACAATGCGTGCACCGCGGGCAGCCCAGGCGATCGGACGCACGGGTTCCATCGCAAGGTCGGTGATGTGACCACCGTGGTATGCGAGCGCGGGGATGCGGCGTGCGTGGAGGGAATCGAGGTCGCTGGCGATGGGCGGACCGAGATACGGGGAGGCCGTTGTGGTGAGTACGGATGTGGCGGAGTGCTGGGGCTCGAGCGGTGCGGCGTTTGTGCGCGCGTTGGTATCGCCGGCCGGCGCAGCAAGGATCGCAGCGGCGACGAGCGCGGCTACGGCAGAGGCGAGGGTCAGACGTGGCAGTTGGCGGGAACGATGGTTCGACGAACATACGACAGGGCGGATCGTACGAGCGGGCATGCGGTCTCCCATCGCGGCGACGTGGGCTGGGGTGGTGACGGTTGTGCCTACAAGACTTCTGACGCGGGCGCGCTCGCTAGGGGACGTATGCCGGGAGCCGGGCGCAACAGCTAACGCGACCCGAACGCTCCTGACGCGTACCATTCGGACCAACCATGGAAGGAGGTGGACATGATGCCCAACGATCTCTCCAACAAGACAGCCATCTGGCAAGCACGCCTGTGGCGATCGCAGTTGCAGTGGGATCGCTCGCTCGTCGCGATGGAAAGCCGTTTCTTCCAGCCGCGCCGATTTGGCAACGCCTTCGCATGGAGCATTGCCGTGGCCGTGTTCACGTGGATCGGAATTGTCCTGCTGCGCAAGCCGGATTCCGTGCTCATGGCGTGCACGGTGATGGGGTGGCTCCTCATCGTCACGGAGCTCTTGCGGCGCGAGCAGGTCTTGCAAGCACGCGAGCGCCTGCGCCTGCAAGCGTGGCACCGCGAGATGGCGCAGGGCCACGTCCCGCCCGAGGTCGTGGAGTACCTGAGGACGCAGGACGACGGTGCCGGCGACGCGGACCAAACCTCACTTTCCGGCGACAACGGCGACGAGCGCGCGGCCGAGGACGTGCTGCGCGATGAAGAAGAACGCTTGCGGGCGGCCATCAAGGAGGCTCAGTCCCGCGTCAAGAACGTCGCGGAGTACGCCGTTGACGATGCGCCATCGGGCCGCCGCTCAGCCCGTGAGTCCGTGGTGTCCATCGCGATCGCCATCGGTGCCGGGCTCTTTGCCTTCAGCTATGTCTTGGACGTGATCGTCGACGATGTCCGCCTGCCTGTCCCGCTACTACGGACGGTCGCCACCGCGCTGGTGGGCGGGTTCTTGGTGTCGAGCACGCTGTACATTTGGGGCACGTTACAGGGGCGCGGGGACGATCCAGGGGGCTTTCAAGAGGTGTATCGGCGGTTGATGTAGCGAGTTGTGGGTCGGACGAGTCGCGCGACTCAGGCTCCACCCATCTCCACGGCAACGGCTGCCCACAACGCTGAAACGTCGAGCCCCAGACCGTCGATCGCCTCGGACCGGTAGGCGCCCTCGTCCGGCCAAGCAACGAGCCACCGGCCTTCGTGCAGCACGAGGAACTCGATAGAACGCGCGTCCGGATCGACCAACCAGTACTCGCGGACGCCGCTGTCGGCGTAGAGCCGTAGCTTGTCGCCCCGCTCGAGGCGCGCCGTGCTGGGCGACGTTACCTCGACGAGGAGGTCCGGTGCGCCCTCGATACGCTCGCCGATGATCGACGCCCGCTCCGGAAGGACGAGCAATAGGTCGGGCTGGACGACGGAGTGGTCGGCCAGGCGGACGTCCAGCGGCGCGAAGAGAAGCCGAGCTCCCTGCGCCGCCATATCGTCCTCGAGCCGGCGCGCCAACCATTTGACGACGACCTGGTGGCGCACGACGGGGCTCGTCACGAGAAGGAGGCGGCCGTAGACTAGCTCGACCCGTGGCTCATCGGGCAGCGCGTGATAGTCGTCCACTCGATAGGGTCCGAGCGCGGTGGAGCTGATCAAGGGAGCTTCGGGCAAGGCTTCGATCATGGGCGGCCATGATAGCATCGCGATTACTCGGCTGGCTGGCGGTTGAGCGAGGGTAAGCGTAGCCCGTATGCGCACCGCGAATGCAGGCGTTTCGCGCCTAGATCGCGCCACCTTCGCGACAAGTAGCCCGAACGGGCACCATAGCGCGCGCCGGACGTGACCGGCGTCCACATCCGGTCGGCCTGTACGCCTGCCACCGTTATCGCCCGAACGTCGCGATCCACTGCTCCTGACGTGCACGTCCACAACACCCTCGCGCGAACGCACCCCTAGCGCCCATCTCGCACGACCGTCAGCGAGGGCAGCCACGCCCGGTGCGTCGGCACAAACGGCGGATCGTCCGGCCGCAGCCCCATCACGCCGCCCGCGCTGCCCGCCAACCACAGCGTGCCGTTGGCCATAGAGGGCCCGTAGGGAACGACCGGCAGCTGGAAGATCCGCGCTTCCTCGGGAAAGTCGGGCACCCGTACGTCGAATCTGACGAGCCGGCCGTCGTCGAGGGCGATGTAGAGGTTGGAATCGAGCACGTGGAGTCCAGCGGTGAGTGGCCGGCGCGTGTCGACGTGTTGGTCGAACTCGAGCGAGCCG
>JAJCYU010000317.1 GCA_029262755.1 Anaerolineae bacterium | reverse complement strand
CTCTGCGCTCCAGGGACGGGGGAGGGATTCGCGCGCGGGCATGGTCGTTTCCAAGAACGGCGGCTGCACAGAAGCGTCGGCCTAATGCCGAGGGGCCGCGAAGACGCGCTGCTAGGGGCGAGGAACGTGAATGGAAAGGATACCCGCCTCGTAGGCGATATCGGCCCTGCGCACGTCACAGGCCCACGGAAGGACGAGCTCCACGCGGAATCGACCGCTGGGCAACTCGACTCGATGACATCGGATGGCACCCTGTGGAGCGTCCACCCGGCGTTCCCCCGTGACGATTAGCCGGTTTTCGCGCCCGGCGACCTGGTAATCGCCCGGTGCGAGTCCTGCAGCCTCGACACGAATCAACACGCCGCCATCGAGTTCATAGAGGTTGGCGGCGGGCTGCCATCCGTACGCACCGAAGGGTCGCGATTGCTCGCCGAGCAACCGTCGCCACGCGCGTTGTTGGTAGCGTAGCAATACGACGTCGGTGTCTAGGGCCTCGTCTCGGCTCAAGATTCCGTCTCCGGGTTCAGCGACGATCAACAGCGGACCGGTGGCCAGCATAGCACGAGGCCATAGGATGCACGTGGACGTCAGGCGCGCACGCCGTTGGGGTACGCCGCACTAGACGTCCAGGTTGCGAACGGCCGAAGCATGGGTCTGGATGAAACGCCTGCGCGGCGGGACCTCCGTGCCCATCAACATCTCGAACGTGCGATCGGCCAACGCGGCATCCTCGACGGTCACCTTCAACAACCGCCGATTCGCCGGATCCATGGTGGTATCCCACAACTGCGAGGCGTTCATTTCACCCAGGCCCTTGTAGCGTTGGATACCCGCATCGCGGCCACCAAGACCGGCCACGATGGCGTCCTTCTGCGCTTCGCTATAGGCGTATTCCCGAAGCTTGCCCGCCTTGACCAAATAGAGCGGCGGCTGGGCAATGTAGAGGTGTCCGCCTTCGATCAACGGCGGCATGAAGCGGTAGAAGAAGGTCAGCAGCAAGGTGCGGATATGCGAGCCATCGACATCGGCGTCGGTCATGATGATGTTGCGTCCGTAGCGCAGGCCTTCCATGTCGATGTCGTCGCCGATCCCGATGCCGAGTGCCTGCACGAGAGCCCGGATCTCGTTGTTGCGCAGAATCTTGTCGATACGCGCCTTCTCGACATTCAGAATCTTGCCACGCAGCGGCAGAATGGCTTGGAAGTGCCGGTCGCGGCCTTGCTTGGCCGTGCCCCCGGCGCTGTCGCCCTCGACGATGTAGAGTTCGGACTTCGTGCTGTCGCGCGTCGCGCAGTCTGCCAGTTTCCCCGGGAGCGCGGAGCTCTCCAGCGCGCTCTTTCGAATCACGAGGTCGCGCGCATGCCGAGCCGCTTGCCGTGCGCGCGATGCGGTCAGGCACTTCTCAACGATGGCACGTGCATCACGCGGGTTCTCTTCGAGCCATTGGCCGAACGCGTCAGCCACAGCACTGTCGACGTGGCCGCGCACTTCCGCGTTGAGCAACTTGACCTTGGTCTGGCTCTCGAACTGCGGGTCGGGCACCTTGACGCTGATGATCGCGGTGATGCCTTCCCGCGTATCGTCGCCGGAAAGCCCGTCCTCGTTCTCCTTGATCAGGTTGGCCTTGCGCGCATAGTCGTTGATGACCCGCGTAAGGGCGGAACGAAACCCGGTTAGGTGCACACCGCCGTCCGGCGTGATGATCGTGTTTGCGAAGCTGTAGGTGTTATCGACGAACGAGTCCGTATATTGCCACGCGACCTCGACCTGCGTGCCTTCAAGTTCGCGCTCTGCATGCACGACCGCATGGACGACCTGTCGACCACGATTCAAGTAACGTACGAAGCTGCGCACGCCGCCGTCGAAGTAAAAGCTGCGCTCGCGATGCGGGGTGACCCGCTCATCGATGAGCACGACGGTCACGCCGCGGGTGAGGAACGCCATCTCACGCAGACGCTGCAACAGGACGTCAAACTGATAGTCCGTGTCGTCAAAGATATCGCCATCCGCATGAAACGTGATCCGGCTACCGGAGCTCTCGCCCGGCTCCATGGGCCGGATGGTCTCCACCTCGCCAATGGGAATCCCACGCTCATAGCGTTGCCGGTGCAGGAATCCGTCCCGAGCGATGTCGGCGATCAGCACGCGGCTCAACGCGTTCACGGCGGAAACACCAACACCGTGCAGGCCACCGGACACCTTGTAGCCGCCGCCTCCGAACTTCCCTCCGGCATGCAGCTTGGTCATCACGGTTTCCAGCGCGCTGCGCCCGGTTCCTTCGTGCGTCCCTACGGGAATGCCACGCCCGTTGTCTTGCACGGAAACGGCATTGTCGGCCTCGAGGATTACCTCGATGCGATCACACGCCCCCGCCATGGCTTCGTCAACGGCGTTGTCGACGACCTCATAGACCATATGGTGCAGGGCCTTGATGTCGGTGCCGCCAATGTACATCCCCGGCCTGCGGCGAACGGCTTCGAGCCCCTCGAGGACTTGAATGTTGTCCGCGGTATAGGTTGCTGCTCCCTGCGGGTTTTTGGCCATGTCGCCCTCGTTCGCACACGGTCGGCGCCGCAGTTGCGGCAACCGACTAATGTTATGTGAACATAGGTTCGAGGGCAAGCGCGAAACGGTCGTTAGGAACGCCGGGCCCGACGTGCCGAGAGCAGCGCCGCGCGTCCCCGTGCAAGCACGCGGTACGTGGAATCGGCTAGCGGTCGCGCCGGCAGGTCCCATGCCCCGAGCTGCGGCGCCCACGTTGCACCGAAGCCCGCCTTGAAGCGGAATACGCCCCATAAAGGATCTTCTTCGTCCAACGCGTCGGGTCCGCCCCACCAATCGAAGGTGGTGCAACCTACTTCCCGAGCCCAGCGGAGCATCTCCCACGTCACGGCATAGGGGGCCATGCGCGCACGTTCATCCTCGGAGGACGCTCCGTATAGATACCAGGCGGCGTGACCGAAGCGAACCGGCAGCGCGGCCGCGAGCAGGCGGCCCTCGAACTCGGCGAGCAAGAGCACGGCTCGATCAAGACGCAGAAAGGCGCTCCATGCGTCGCGGTAGTAGGCGCGATCGCGAATGGCGAAGCCTTGGCGCCTAGCTGTTTCCACATATAGCTCGAGCACGGCCTCTAGATCGCGCTCGCCAGCGCCCCTCCTCACCCGTACTTCCTTTCGCTCCGCGAGCCGGATGTTGTAGCGCGTCTTGGCCTTCATCGCCTGCAAGAGCGAGGCATCGTCCCCTTCGAGTGTGCTTCGCATCGTGTTGGCGAATTGGATCTGCTCCTCCGAACGGCGCCAGCCAGCGTCCGTCCAAAGAGCAGCCACGCCCGATTGTTCCACCGAGATATCCGGATCCATCTTTAGCCAGACCAATCTCTGAGCACGCGACCACGACGCCAAGCCGGCAAGCACTTCCGGCCACGCATCGCTTCCTTCCGAAGCGAGTATCGGTCCCCGCGGCGCATAGGCCGCTTGCCACGGTAGGGGCGCCATTCGACGTGTAAGCACCTGCACCGCGGCTCGTTCCTTTCCGGCCGGACCCCAAACCAAGCGCGTCGGCCGCCATCCCCAGCGGGCCTTGATCTCGCCCCAGACATGGCTTTGGAGCACGTGCGGCGGGGCGCCATGTTCGCCGTCTCCCAGGCGCAGCAATAGGGAGTCCCACGCTTCGGCACTGCCTTCGAAGGGTTTCGGCGCGCTCATCGTTGGCGCAGCGCTCGCAGCCGTAGGCCGAGCGCATACCGAAGTGGTGCGTACACATCGTCGTATGCGCCGACGGCGCGCCACACCTCGCCGCCGAAGCCTCGCTTGAAACGCCAGACCCCCCACAACCCTTCCTCTGCGGCCGGAACGGCATCCGGGTCGTCCCCGGCCGCCGCAGCCCGTCCGACGGCATCGGGGACACCCCAGAAATCGTATTCGCGGAGGCCGGCGGCCCGCGCGGCTTGCATCGCCGCCCATTGGAGCGCGTGGTTGGGCATCCGCGAGCGCTCCTCTTCGCTGCTCGCCCCGTATAGATAGGTCGCCGTGTGGCCGAAATGGACGACGTAGATCATGGCCAGGATGCGCCCCTCATGTTCCGCCGCGTAGAGATGTCCGGCGTCGCCGAGCGCCGCGTGAACGGCCGAATGATATCCGGCAGCGCGTGCGGCAATTCCCTGGCGTGTCGCGGTCTGTGCCGTCAGCCGCTCGAAGGTGGGCAGCATCGTAGCGCCGACCTCGCGCACAATCACGTCTTTGCGCGCGGCCAGCCGGATGTTGTATCGCCATTTGGCCTTCATCTGCGCTTGAATCGTGTCGGGTTCGCCGGTCAGATCCAGACGCAGGGTGCTCGGCGGTTGGACCGCGGGCCCAGGGCGAAGGCCTACGTTGGTGAGCGCCGCACGGTGCGCAGGTGTGTCGCGCCAATGCGGCTCCACACGCAGCACGACGGCCTTACGGCCCAGAATGGTGCGCAGGCCCTCGATCAGCTGCGGCCATGCGACGTCGTGCGGGTCGCACACCGGCCCGCGTGGCACGTATGCAACCACGCCACCCGCCATACGACGCTCGAGCACCTGCGCGACAGCGCGGGGGTCATTGCCCGAATCCGAGGGCAAGGCGAACCGGCGAACCCGCCACCCTTGGGCGGCGCGCAACGTGCCCCAGTTCCAGGATTGCAGGAAGTGCCCGCGCGGATGCGCGCCGACAAAGGCGTCCCACGACGACGCCGCGCGTCCACGAGGATCGGCCACTACCTCTTGAATGGGTGTATTCATCGGTGGAGGAGAGTAACACGCGCAGCCTGGACGGTCACGCAAAACCAGCCCCGGCCGGCCATGTCTTGATTCTGGAACGAGCGCCGGGGCTGTGTTACAATCGCCGCGCTTTGCCGGGGGGCACGGCCCCCCGACCATGGGAGACGACTCGTGACCGAGAACTGGGCCTTCGTAGCGATTTTTGCGCTCCTCTCGCTGAGCATCCCACTGATTGCGTTGGGGATGAGTTGGGCGCTGCGCCCAAAGCGTCCGGGCGCCATCAAGCAGTCGACCTATGAGTGCGGTCTCGAGACCGTCGGCGAAACGTGGGTGCAGTTCAAGGTGCAGTACTACTTGTTCGCCTTGATCTTCGTCCTGTTCGACGTGGAGACCATATTCTTGTACCCCTGGGCCGTCGCGTATGGGAAGCTTGGGCTATTCGCCCTCGGCGAGATGTTCGTGTTCCTGGGCATCCTTGCGGTCGGTTTGATCTACGCATGGCGGAAAGGTGCGCTCGAGTGGGTCTAGCGCATAACGCGTCGCGACGATTGAACGTCGGTCGCCATTTCGTAATCGCCCCACCGCCCCGCGTTGCGCCTCGCTTCCTGCGCGGACGCGGACCGTCGTCCGGCCGTGAGGCAGGAGCCCAACGATGAACGTATTCCTTCAAGAGAGCTTGACGCTGCGCGACCGCGTTACAGAGCTCATGATCGCCGCGCTGCCCGAGGCATGGGTCGGACCGGCGGTCGTAATCGTGCTATCGGTGCTGAAAGCCGGCGCGATCGTGCTCGTAATCCAGGTCGGCATGCTCTACGCCACGTGGCTAGAGCGCAAGCTGATCGGCCGCATGCAGGATCGGCTGGGACCAAACCGCGTCGGCCCCTTCGGCCTACTCGTACCGCTGGCCGATATGATCAAGATCCTCACCAAAGAGGACATTACGCCGCGGGAAGCGCATGCGTGGGTATTCAACCTCGGTGCGATCCTCGTGGTTCCGCCCGCGTTGCTCGGATTTGCGGTGGTCGCGTTCAGCAGCAACCTGATCGCGGCCGATCTCAACGTCGGCGTACTGTTCTTCTTCGCCATTGCGTCGACTGCGGTCATCCCGATCTTCATGGCGGGTTGGGGCTCGCGTAACAAGTACGCGTTGATCGGCGCCATGCGCGCCGTGGCGCAGATTGTCTCGTACGAGATTCCCCAGGTGCTGTCGCTGGTCGGAGTACTCCTTCTCGCCGGCACGCTCTCGATGAATTCCGTGGTCGCCGGTCAGGGGCCTTTGCCGCTGCCCGGTGCGGAAGCGACCTTCCCCGGCGTGTGGTACATCTTCCTTCAACCCATCGCCTTCGTGATCTTCCTCTTGTCGACGACGGCCGAGATCGAGCGGACTCCTTTCGACCTTCCGGAGGCTGAAAGCGAGATCATCGCGGGCTACCACACCGAATACGCAGGCATCAAGTTCGGCA
>JAJCYU010000316.1 GCA_029262755.1 Anaerolineae bacterium | reverse complement strand
GGTCGGCGGTGAGGGGTTGCTCGATCCACGCGTCCGCGTTGAAGCCGACGATCGCGATCCGGCCGCTGGTCTCGCCGAGCTGGAAGCGGTCGACGAAGGAACGGGCCGCGCGCAGCACCGCGTCGAGCTTCGTGCCGCCGTCGCCGGCCGCGCGGCGCATGCTCGACGAGACGTCGACCACGAGCACGGCGTCGACCGCGCGCCGCTTGCAGACGGTGCGCAGCGCGTTGGGGACGTAGATGCGGAATATGGGCGTGGGCGTCGCGGTTGCCGTGGCCGTCGGCGTCGCGGTCGGGAGCGGCGTGTTGCTCGCGGTCGGCGTCGATGTCGGCGTCGGCGTGTTGCTCGGCGTCGGCGTGATCGTGGGCGTCGGCGTCGCGCTCGGGAGCGGCGTGGCGGTCGGCGTCGGCGTGTCCGGCGGGCGGACGCGGACGATCGCGCCGTCGAAGACGGGCAGCGGCAGGCTCTCGAAGCGGCCGCCCCACGCGTTGTGCGCCAGATCGCCGACCTGGGAGCCGGGCGCGGTCAGCGCGACCTCGACGAAGCGCGGCGCTTCGCCGGGCGGCAAGAAGCTCTCGTCGGGGCGGGTGCTGCGGCCGGGGCGTGGGTCGGCGCCCCAGATGCGCAGCGCGGTGACCGCGGCCTTGTCCGGGATCACACGGCAGCGCGCACCGCCGACCTGGCTGAGCTGGCAGGGCCAATCCGGCCCGCCGAGGCCGCCGCCCGGCCCGCCCCAGGCGGCGACGGGATCCACGAGGCCGTCACGCGGGCTGCCGCCCATCGTGTCGAGTTGGTCGGGGTCCTGGCCGGAGGCCCAGATCTGGATCGGCGCGCCGTCACCGGGGACGATCACGCGCACGCCGCTCAGGCCGCCCGTGATGCGCGACTCCGGCGAGCGCGGCTCGCCGGCCCGCGGCAGGATGTCGACCGCGTCGAACCATTCGACGGGCCATTCGGTCAGGTTGGCCAACGCCAGCCGGTAGGCGAAGGGCTCGCCTGGCAGGACCCACGGCAAGACGGGCGCCTTCTCCACTTGCGCGGCCGCGATGTTGGCTACGATCACCTGCGCCCAGGCGCAGTGGCCGGTGGCGCGGTCGCGCTCGCCGGGGCGGCAGCCAGGCGTCCGGTCGTTGGAGGCCCAGGTCGCGGCCATGTTTGCCAGCGCCGTGCCGCCGCGCACCAGGCGCGAGGCGCGGGCGCGGTAGCGGATCGGCGGTAGGCGCAGACCGTGGTGCAGGTCGCCGAGGACCCAGCGCAACGTGATCTCGCCGGGCAAGGGTCCGGCGGTGACCGCCGGCTCGAAAGGCGCGTCGAGGTCGATGCGGCCGTTCTGATTGCGATCCTCGCCCGGGTCCAGCCGGCCGTTGCCGTCCAAGTCTTCCGTGGCGATGGTCGCGGAGCCCGCCTGGTAGATCAACCCGATCGGGAGCACGTCGCTGATGGCGACACCGGGCGCGAAAGCGCCGGGCGGGTACTCCGGACGGGGCGGATCACCGGGGCGCGGAAGGGTCGCGAGGTCGAGCAGGAAGGTCACCTCGTCGCCCGCGTTCACCACGGGGCTGCCGTTGGGCACCGTGGGATCGGTTCGCTTCTGCAGCCACAACGGTACGCCGACGTGGACGAGCATATCGCCGAACGCGCCCGGACGGCCCGTTGCGCCCGGCGCTGGCTCGGGGCACGCACGTCGGGTGCGGGAGCCGAACGCACCGTAGCACTCGTTCACGCGCTCGACCCGGTTGGCGCCGGTACCCCACGCGGCCGCGCCGTAGTTCATGAGCCACTGTCCTGGCCGGTTCTGACGGGCGATCAGCGACACGTCGATCCAGACGTCCGTGCCGGCCGGGAGGGGATCGAGGAAGCTTGCACGCACGAGGTTGACCATCTCCGCGTTCAGCGCGCCGCTGCTGGTGTTCTCGAAGTCGATGTCGCTAACGTGGCGCCAGCGTCCGGAGCTCATGGGCGTCTGGTCATCGCAGACGGCCATCGCTTGCTCACGCCACATCCGGCCTTCGGGCACCTGCAACGGACGCATGATGCCCCAGCGCGCCATCGCGAACTCGAGGATCACGCGCGGATCCTCCGTGATGTCCACGGGCTCCTCGCCGGCGTCGCGCCGCCAAACGCGCGCCCCACGCACACCGCCGTCGTGCAGGACGTGGGTGCTGTTGTCCCATTTATCGCAGGCCATCACGTGATACATCTCGCCGAGACCCGTCAGGGTCACCCGCACCTCGGACTCGAACTCGGTGCCGTCCGTGACCGCGGCGCCCAGGCTGAAGGGCTTGTAGACCTTGTTCACCGTGACGAAGGGCGTCGGCACGGTCGTCGGCGGCGGCGGTGCGGGCGGCCGACCGGGCGGCGGGCGCGGGTTGCGCGGTGGCACGCGCGTCGGCTCGCGGCGCGGCACGGGCAGGATCGCCTGCGTGCAGTTGTTGGCCACCGGCTCGAGCAGGCCGCCGAGATTGGGCTCTCCCCGTGCGTCGATCGGCCGCCACAGCGCGCGGCCCGGCGCGCCGATCTCGGTGGCGAAGCAGTTGCGGAACGTCACGTCGCCGTTGGAGGCCAGCACCTGCGCCTCGGGCACCCAGAGGTCGATCTGAGCACGCGCCACAACCTGCGGCAGCGAGTTGCCGGCGCCGCCGGGCAAGGTGGCGGGCGAAGGCACCTTGTCGAACGTGATCTCGAGCGGTGATCCGACCCCGCCCGGCTGCGTGCAGGTCCAGGTCGCGCCGCCGCTCAGCGTTCGGCAGCCGACGAGCGTCACGTCGAGATCGAGCCGTCGGCCACCCGGCCCGCCGATCTGCCACCAGTCGGGCATCGTCCACGGGCCGCCCACGATGGCCGAGCTCCCGCGCACGTCGCCGTCCGCGCCCAGGACCGCCTCCAGCTGCCAGCTCATGACACGGCCCAACACACCCTCATGCGTGCGCGCCGCAACCGCGACGAGCACCTTGCGCAGCTCGGCGGCCGGCGCGGCGGAGACCGTCACCTCGGGCGCGACGTCGTCGCAGCCGCCGTCGCGCGGGGTCGGACAGTTCGCGCGATCGGGGTCGGGTTGGGCGCCATCCGCGCGTACGGTCATCGACGCGTTCAGCGGATCGCCCTGCAGCGCGGCGCCGTTCACGCGCGCGGCGAGATCGAGCGCGACCGTCACGGCGGGAGGCGTCTGGACGCGTCCCACGACGCAGCGGACGGTGCGGCCGCCATCGATGAGCGTCGCGCCGCCGGGGCAGCCGGCGAGGTCGAGCGCGGCCAGCTGCGCCGGCTCCCAGCTCGCCGGTCCGTCCAGCGTCACCTCGGCGATGAGGTTCTCGACCGTGCCGCCGCGCAGGCTGAAGGAGGCAAGGTACGTCACCGCATCCCACGAGCGCACGATGTCGTCGCGCGGACCGATGTCGTCGCCGGGATCGGCGATACCGCGGGTACCGGGGAGGTTGCCGATGCCCGCTACGGGGAAGGGACGATCTTCCCAGGGCGCGGTGCCGTCGGCGCGGATCGTGAGCGCGGCGCCGAGGATGGGCGAGTCCTGTGCCGGAGCGGCTGCCTCAATCGATACCGGCGCCGAGGCGACAACGTAAAGCGCGGCGCCGCAAGCCAATAAGGCGAGCGGCGCCAGCCACGGCAAGGTCCGGATCGATCGGCGAGCGCGCATCACCCTCACGGTAGCACCATCCTTGGCCCGGCGATATCGGCGTCGAAGGCGACCAACGAGGGCGGACCTTCGCCGTACTTGAGCCTCAGTCGAAGCGTGCGCGCCGGGTTCGGAATGCGAAGAGCACGACGAAAGCCCCAATCAAGTGCAAGGCGGTGAAGCGCAGATCGAAGGCGCCGGACGCACTTGCGGCGTCGATCACCGGTCCCGTGAGGAGCTCCGCGCGCTGCCACTGCCAGGCCGCGGCGGCCTCGCCGGCTGCGTAGACGGCCATGAGCAGGAAGCCGAACATCCAGCGCAAGTCGGCCGATTGGCTGAAGGTTCGCCAGGCCATGAAGGCGTTCAGGGCGCACAACACCCAGATCGCGACAATCAACCCGTTCATCCACATCAAGAACATCTGTGAGGCGAGGGGCTGCTCGAGCATGCGAATCTCCCGTGAATCGACTCTTCGGCGCGGCGTGGCGGCGAGTATAGGGACGCGTCCTCAGCCTTGACAACCGGGTGGCCGCCGGGCCACCGTAGCTCCTCGACGGTGACGGTGGCGCCAACCCGGCCCACGCCGCGCCGTGCCGCATACTCGGTGGCCCCACACCAACCCTCGTTCGGAGCTCTCGATGTCCCAGGCCCTGTTCCCGGAACGCCTCACACGACTACGCGCCGCTGCCGCCGAAGCCGCGCTCGACGCCGTCGTGATCGTCCCGGGCCCGAATCTGGCCTACCTCACGGGCCTGAACTTCCATCTCTCCGAGCGCCCGACCATGCTGCTGATCCCCACATCGGAGACGGCGCGGCCATGGTTCCTCGTGCCGGCTCTCGAAGCAACAAAGGCCGACGGCCTGCCCTTCACCGCGGAGCGCTTCGACTGGTCCGACGACGACGGACCCGAGGAGGCGTTACAGCGAGCGGTCGCCGCATCGCAGGGCGTGGCGCGCCTCGGCGTGGAGGGCCGACGGATCCGCTGGCTCGAGCTCGACGCGCTGAAGCGTGCGGGGCTGCGGGCCGAGATCCATGGCGCGGACGCGGTCTTCGCCGCGCTGCGCATGCGGAAGGGCGCAGATGAGATCGCCCACATGCGCGCGGCGGTCGCCATCGCCGAGACCGCGTTCCAGACGATGCTGGGCACGATTCGCGCGGGCATGACCGAACGCGAGGTCGCCGCGGAGCTGATGCTGCAGCTGCTGCGCGGCGGCACAGAGGGGATGCCGTTCTCGCCGATCGTTGCGACCGGGGAACACGGAGCTAACCCGCACGCCGTACCCGAGGACCGCCCCCTGCAGCCGGGCGATCTGGTGACCGTCGACTGGGGCGCCATCGTGGCCGGCTACGCATCGGACATCACGCGTTGCCTGCACGTTGCCGGCGCACCGCTGCACCCCGATCTGGCCAAAGCGCACCAAGTTGTGCTCGCCGCCAACACGGCCGGCCGGCAGACCGCGCGGCCAGGCACGACCGGCGACGCCGTGGACCGCGCGGCGCGCGCGGTCATCGCGGACGCAGGGCTCGGCGCGTACTTCATCCACCGCACGGGGCACGGCCTCGGCCTCGAGACCCACGAGGAACCCGACATGAAGGCCGGCGAGACGATCCCGCTGGCCGAGGGCATGACCTTCACCGTGGAACCCGGCGTCTATGTTCCGGGCCTCGGCGGCTGCCGCATCGAAGATGATATGGTGATCACCGCCAGCGGAGCCGAAAGCCTCACGACGTTGCCACGCGAGCCGGCGGTGGTCGGCTAGTCGGGACGTCGCGCAAGCAAGGAGAGACCCGTGCAGCTCCAACCCCGTGCGATGGCTATCACCATCGGCCTGCTGGCCGGCGGAATGATGCTCACCGTCAGCCTGATCAACCGCGTGAGCCCTGGCTACGGCCTGGCCCTACTCGAGCTCGCGGGCTCCCTCTATCCCGGCTACCACGCCGGTACGGGCCTGCGCGACGTCTTGCTCGGAACGCTGTACGCCCTAGTAGATGGCGCGATCGCCGGTTGGTTGCTGGCGTGGTTGTATAATCGGTTCGCGGCGTAGAATCGGTGTTCGAGCGGAATGCGGCGCTCACGATTCCAACGATCTCGCTGCACGCGAACTCGTCCTCGACCTCACCTTCGACCCCTCGGCTCGTCGCCGTCGCGGAACGCACATCGCATGGAGCCTGACGATGTCCAACTCGCCCGCACCGACCACCGCTCCCACTCTGGACGCGGAACGACCGCGCCTCCCCGCAGGCGACCCGTCGCGCCACCGCCCGCTCGCCGCGCTGCAGGCCGGCTTCGCCGCGCTCCCCGCGCCGCCGGCCGATGCGGGCTCCGTCGCGCTGCTCGTGCGCCGGTTGCCGGACGGGGGTCGCGAGACGCCGGAACGCGTGCGGCTCACGCAGGCGGACGGCCTACCGGGCGACCGATGGAAGATCAAAGTTCCGCTCGATCCCAACGCCCAGCTCACGTTGATGCGGCGCGATATCGGCGATCTCGTCGCCAACGGCCAGCCGCTGACGCATTTCGGCGACAACTTGCTGGTCGATCTGGATCTGTCCGACGCGAACCTGCCGCCGGGCACGCGCCTGCGCATCGGCGAAGCCGAGGTGGAGGTCACGCCGAAGCCGCACACCGGCTGCCTGAAGTACCGCGGTCGCTTCGGCGGCGACGCCCTGCGCTTCGTTTCGACGCGCGACGCGCTCGCGGCCAACCTGCGCGGGGTTCATGTACAGGTGATCGTGGACGGCAAGGTCGCGCTCGGCGACGCGATCCACGTGCTGGGCCGCCCGAACCAAGCGTAGGGTTGGGCAGGACCGGCAACACGGGGTGGCGACGCGGGGTGGGCGACACAGGTCGGGGCGAGGCAGCGTGGGGCCAAGGTCTGGGACGGCTCAGTCGCGGCGACTGTTCAGCCCTCCGTCCAGGCATCCAGCGCGTCGCATAGCTCTGCCCGAAGCGCGCGACCGCCTACGCGCCACAGCATGTGGTCCGCGCCTTCGAGCGCAACGTATCGACCGGCGGGCATCAACGCCGCGACCTGCGCCACGGGCCAACCGGGGCGGATGTCTGCCGCGCCGTAGATGAAGCGTGCGGGCACGGGCAACGCGGCCAGGTCCGCCAAGAAGCCTAGCCGCTTGCAGTAGGAACGCCACGAGGCGTTGAGCTCGCGGTTGACCTCGAGGTTGGGCGGGTAGGCGTAGGCCGGCTGCACCTCCTCCTCGCGCCGTTCGGCGTAGGCACGGTGCCAACTGCGGTCATCATGCACACGACCGCCTGCCAGGCAGAGAAGGCCGATCGCGCGATCGGGGTGGGCCAGGCCGTAGGCAAGCGCGAGGTCGGCGCCCCACGAATGGCCGCCGACGATCCACCGTGCAAGACCGTAGTGCTCGCGGATCGCCTCGACGTCGGACAACGTGGTCGCCAGATCGAAAGGGCCCTTCGCAGAGGATCGGCCGCAGCCACGTTGCTCAAAGCGAATCACGTGGGCTCGGTCGTCGATCATCGCGGCGACGGGCGCGACGTAGTCGCAGCAGCCGGGGCCGCCGTTGGCCAGCAGGACGGTGGGAGTCGTGGGCGATGGCTCAGGACCCGAAGCGGCCGTCCACAACCGGCCTCCCGGTACGGTGACGAAGGCCAGGCGCTCCTCAGCGAGCGAGGCGCGGTCGGCGGGCGACGCCGCGGGGAGGGTCACACGAACCGTCCGGGCGCCATCCCATGCGGATCCCCGATCATCGGCCGAGGCAGCCGCCGGCGTTCCGCGATCCGTCCACGTTTCGGCGAGACCCATCGTGGGAATCGCGGCGGTGCCGGAGCCCGCCGCGATCCCCTCGATGTTGCATTTGCCAGACCCTAGCCATCGCCTGACGTGGTAGCCGATCCTGTATCCATCGCCTGCTCGAGCTCGCCGAGTGCCTCCAACAGCTCGCTCATCGTCTCTTCGTCGATAACGCCGGGCACCACCTCGCGCACGAGGCCGTCGCGGACGACGGCGGTCATCGGGATCGCGCCCACGGCGGCCGGAGCGAGCGTCGCAAACGGCGCCTGGTCGTCCAGACCGCCCCAGACCTGCGGGTAGTCCACGCTGAAATCGGTGAGGTATTCGCGGATGTCGTCGGCGGTCATGCCATCGTCCATCACGACACCGATGAAGCGGACCCCTTGCGGCTCGAACCGTTCGTGCAGGGCCTGTAGATCCGGTAGCTCGGCGCGACTGGGGATGCACCAGGTAGCCCAGAAGTTCAGGACCACCGTCTCGTCCGCTGGAACGGCTGACAGACTCCACGCTGCACCGTCGAGGTCCTCCAACTCGAGCGCGGGCGCCGGCGCCGACAAGCGGCCGACCGTGGCGACAACCGCC